>CAIZMD010000494.1 GCA_903933995.1 uncultured Bacteroidota bacterium | reverse complement strand
TTATAGTTACAGGAGCATCAAAAGGAATTGGAAAAGCCATTGTGGAAGCATTTGCCAAAGAAGGGCACCAATTATTGGTTTGTAGTAGGAGTGAAGTGGATTTGTATGCACTAGTAGGGGCAGTGATGGAGCAATATCCTAATGCGGTGATTAAAGCCAAAGCTGCGGATCTTGCAATAAGGGAAGAGCTGGATGCTTTTGCTGTCTGGTGTTTGCAATATGGCAAGCCAGATATCTTGGTCAATAATGCGGGTCAGTTTCAACCAGGCTCGGTATACAATGAAGCTGAGGGATTATTAGAACAAATGATGCAAGTGAATTTGTACAGTGCCTATCACTTAACACGCGCCATTTTACCAACCATGATGGAAGCTAAAAAGGGGCATGTGTTCAATATTTGTTCCATTGCTTCTTTACAAGCTTATGCCAATGGTGGAGCTTATAGCATTAGCAAATTTGCCATGCTGGGTTTTAGCAAAAACCTGCGCGAAGAAATGAAACCACATGGCGTAAAAGTAACGGCTGTTTGTCCTGGTGCTACATTGAGTGCTAGTTGGGATGGATTTGAAATAGATCCTGCACGCATCATGGAAACAAATGATATTGCCAAGATGATGGTTGCTGCAGCAAGCCTATCGCCGCAGGCTGTAGTAGAAGATATTATTATGCGTCCTCAGTTGGGAGACCTATAAAACCGAAAAAATACTTTTTAGTGTTTCTCTATTTTATTGAAATGAATTAAGTTATTTCAATAAAAATTTATAAATAATTCGAAATGGTCTTAGGATACATAGGATTGGGAATGCCCAGAAGGGTAATTTAAAAGTAATGATATCGCCAGGTGTAGGTAACAATGCATAAAACACAAAGCGTGTTAGAGTTTTTATTTTTTCAATAAGATTGTTTTTAAAAGTAAAAAATAATTTAAAATATTGCATACTATAATGTTTGGTAATTGGATATTCTAAAACATTATCTATCAATATTTTGTGATTAGTTTGTTTTAAGGAAAAGTTATCAAAATTTATTCCAACAATATCAGAAAGTGTATTTATGCATGCGGAAAATTTTTTTTCTTGTTTGAATTCAATCAAAACTTTATTCACTTCACTCCAATTTATATTTCTATTTGTGTTTTGTACCATTAATCCAAGATCAATCAAATATTTTAATTTAAATAAGGGGTATTGAATGCAATGATGAGAATAGTAAGCTAGAAAATTTGAAGTCTCATTTAATTCAGGAATTTCATGTATTCCTAATTTTCTTTTTGAAAGATTATTTTTTAGGTAATAAAAAGATACAAATTTACCATTTGATGGTTCAAGTAATTTCCAATGTATTTCAATTGAAAATCTAAAGCCTAAGTCGTCCCTTTTACTAAAGAAGCATAGGTCTTTTGCAAATTTAAAAAGGTAATTTAAATAGGAGTCTGGTACATCAGTATAGCATTCGTATCCCTTACTTTCAAACGTTTTTTTTATTTTCAAGACATCTTTAGAATCAACTAAAAAATCTAAATCAACGCTTTCCCTAAATTCAATAGAAGGATAATAGCCTAAACAAAAATTAATTCCTTTATAAGGAATAACATCTATGTCTTTACCTTTTAAAGTTTCATAGATTTCAATAGTTTTTTTCAATTGTTGAAACCGCCTTATTGTAATGTGTGAAATATCTTCTTTTAATATTTCTACAATGGAAGGATCAATTTTAATTTGATTTTGTAATGATGTATAATAGACAACCGGCCTAATGGAATGTCCTTTAATAATATTATAGAATAAATTCCATTTGATATTATTATTGTTAATAAATTCATTTGCTTCTTCAGTTGAGGCATTCTTAAAAAAAATTCGAAGAATGAGAATGGCAAGTGTTTTTTCAGCACCATATATGCTATTGATTACATGAATATCTAACATGTTTATTTAATTAGTAATGAAAATTATTTAAACATTTTCCAAAGCCAATAGTACCTGCCAAGCTGCATCCACCTGGTTGCTATTCAAAAGCTCCGCCGCATAGTGATGCAACTCTTTTTCCATCTCGTTTGGATTCACGCTATAGTATTGGATAATGCTTTTTAAGCGCTCGTCTTCAAAAGCAGGATTCACTTCTGGTAAATCATGCACATTACCTAGCAAGCCCAAATGATTGCCAGTTAGAATAGTACTATTTCTAATGCCTTCAGGTAAACTGTCTATACCAATCCCCAATTTTGTATTGGGTTTGTTTACTTGAAACATATTGGCTGGTTCCACTTTGCAATACCAGTCTCCGCCAAGTCTGGCTACCAAGTGTAATTGGTGTTGGTCAATTTTTCCATCGCTTCCAATCACTGCATCTGCCACGTGCATACAAAGCACTTCTGCAATCACCAATTGACCAGCGCCTGCTTGTTCTCCCAAACTTTTTACTTCCAGCACTTTACATTCTAGTTGAATCTTGGCTTCTGCTACCATGGCGGGTTTTACAAGGCTTGCAGGTGTTTTGGTAAAACCTGCTTTTACAAATTCATCCACAGCTTTTGGAAACTCACAACTGGCCAAACTCATTTGTTGTACCATGTTATAGTCTACCATATTGATCACCACTTCTGGCACTTCCAACACATTTTCCAATGTGTGTTTTAAGGTATTATCCCTTCCCCTTCTTGAGGGAGAAAAAATAACTACTGGAGGGTTGGAAGAGAAAAGATTAAAAAAACTAAAGGGTGCTAAATTCTGATTACCTGCTGCATCAACCGTGCTAGCAAAACAAATGGGTCTGGGGGCAATGGCGCTTTGCAACCATTGCTGTTTTTCCATGGTGTTGAGTTCACTAAAATGGATGCGCATGGCTTAGTTTTTTTTGCGTGCTAGTATAGAAAAATCAGAATCCTCTTTTTCAATTTGGTTCACCAATTTTCCAAGACCTGCAATTTCCATTTCTACTATATCACCAGCTTGCAACCACTGTTCTTGGTAGTCAGGGTTATTCAATTTGCCTGTGCCATTGAGTTCTAAAAAACATCCTGTTCCAACCGTGCCACTTCCAATCACATCGCCGGGTTGTAGATCAACGCCGTAGGCACAACGTTCCAAGATCTCTGCAAAGGTCCAATCCATCTGGCTTACATTGCCCTCACTCACTTGTACCCCATTGACTTTGCAAGTCATAGAAAGGTTCCAGCTCTTTCCTACATGTCCTTCTTTGGCAGCCACTTCAAAACCTTCCAACTCATCTAGTGTTACCAATGCTGGTCCAATGCAAGTGGCAAAATCCTTGCCCTTAGCGGGT
>CAIZMD010000493.1 GCA_903933995.1 uncultured Bacteroidota bacterium | reverse complement strand
TATGCGGTATAATGGTGCTAATTTCCAAGGCTTGCGTTTCTGTATCGTTAGTAATGGGTTTGAAAAGATAGGATATTATCCTTGCAAAGCTGCAGCACCACTCACAATCTCAGTTAACTCAGTAGTAATAGCGGCCTGACGGGCACGGTTATAACTGATCTTCAAAGATTTGAGTAATTCATTGGCGTTTTCACTGGCTTTGTCCATGGCAGTCATACGAGCACCGTGTTCGCTGGCGTTGCCATCCAATACGGCTTTGTATAATTGTGTATTCAGGATCTTTGGCATCAGTTCTTCAATCAGGGTTTCAACCGCAGGTTCAAAGATAAAGTCTGTGTTCTTTGCGCCTGCTTTCTTGGCCACTTTTGGAATGGGTAAGAATGGTTCAGCCACGTATGCCTGTGTTGCGGCATTTTTAAATTCGCTGTAGATAATTTCTATAGCGTCAAATTCCTTGTTTTCAAAAGCCTTCATAGCAGCCTGTGCAGCAGCTTGAACGGTTTCAAATTTCAGGTTTAAGAAAATGTCTTTATAAGTTTCATTGGTTTTGTAGCCTGATTTGGTCAAAGCTTCAAATCCTTTTTTACCAATATTCCAAATAGCCACATTTCCTTTGTTGAACTGTGCTTGGTATTTTTCAGCAATAGTAGATTTAGCCAACTTAACAATATTGGCATTATAACCTCCGCAAAGTCCGCGGTCGCTGGTTACAACAATCAACAATACTTTTTCAATGGTACGTTCTTCGGCCAATTTTAGGGTTACACCACCTTCAATGCTGCTCACAATATTGCTCAACATATCCTGCAATTTCTGAGCATAGGGGCGCATTTGGGTAATGCTATCCTGGGCTCTGCGCAACTTGGCGGCACTCACCATTTTCATGGCTTTGGTAATTTGCTGGGTGCTTTGAACACTCTTGATCCTATTACGTACTTCTTTTAATTGACCTGCCATATCTTGATTTTCTAAAAATTCTTGTTTTGGGAACCGGATTACGGGTCCTGTTTCGGGATGCAAAAGTAGCAGAAACGGCCTGAAATTCCATCCTTTCGGCCAAAAAACAGGGAATGTGGAAAATTTTGGGCGGTTTTGGCCCTGCCATCGCCCTTTAGGGCTAAAAATTGGCAGGTTTTACAGAGGAACTACCAAGCCTACACCATTTTGGGTAGTAGTGAGTTGTAGGTTTCCTAGGTATTGGTTTAGCAATTTGCCATTCTGTTGGTGCTGCGCAAATTGAATTAGGTCAAAAACCAATAAAAAGGCTCCCTGCAAGATCAAACTACTGCCATAACCCTTGGTTTGATCATTATTCAGGTTATTCCCCCTTTCTTGCAAATACACCCCGGTTGTCATATAAGCTATGTCTAATCCGGAATTTAGGAGTAATAAGGAGCTGATTTTTTGTTGGGCTTTTACGTTATCGGCAATGGTATAATGGAGTTTTTTGGTTTGATTAAGTCTGAACAATCCATATCCAGCAATGGCCAAATTCACGGTATTGAAATAGGCATTCATGCGATGAAAATGCTGTTTAGAACCTGTGAGGTTTCCCGCTGAAATGCTTCCCTGTACTATATTTGCGGCCGACCAAGCCAACAAAACAGAAAGATTGGTCTGGTTTAGTTGATTCCTTCTATTGGCCACGGAATCCATCACATTAAAATTGAAACTAGGTGCTAACTGATAAGTTAGGGTATCAACCTTTTTGTCCTGTGCTTGGGCACCAATGCCTATGAGGCAAGCGCCCATGATAATCAATAGATGCTTCATTGGCCTAAAATTAGCCAATCGGCCCTGACTTTGTTAGGGAAGCCCCAAATTTTACAAAACATTAGTGAAAGGGGCGGCAAGGCCTGAAAATCTTTACCTTTGTCCTCCTTTTGTAAAAAACTGCTGCCATTTTGTCTAAATGTGCTGGGTAGCATCCTTTTTGACTAGGAAAAACAACCATTAAAGAACTGATTTACACAATAGAACCATATGTTGAAATTCATATCCAAATTATTCGGTGGTAGCAAGAGCGAGAAAGATGTGCAGCAGATCATGCCCATTGTTCAAAAAGTAAATACTTTTTTCCAAGAATACCAATCCTTGTCTAATGACGCTTTACGCGCCAAAACCCAAGAATTCAAACAGCGCATTAAAACCCACTTGACCGATATTGACGCAGTTATTGGTAATAAACAAGCAGAAGCTGAGGCATTGCCTGTAACGGATATTCATGGTAGGGATACTATTTATCAAGAGGTTGACAAATTGCGCAAAGACCGCAACAAAAAAATTGAAGAGGCTTTGGCGCTGATTCAAGCGGAAGCTTTTGCTGTAGTAAAAGAAACTGCTAGAAGGTTTAAAGAAAATACAGAAATCATTAGCTCGGCTACGGAACTAGACAGAAACCTGAGTGTGAAAAAAGACTATGTTACTATTAAAGGTGAAGAGTCTGTTTTCAAAAACACTTGGACTGCTGGTGGTGGTCAGGTTACTTGGAACATGCAGCACTATGATGTGCAGTTGATTGGTGGTAGCGTGTTGCATTCTGGAAAAATTGCAGAAATGGCAACGGGTGAGGGTAAGACCTTGGTGTCTACACTTCCTGCTTATTTGAATGCATTGGCTGGAGAAGGTGTGCACATTGTAACAGTGAATGATTATTTGGCCCGAAGGGATAGTGAGTGGAACGGAACCATTTTTGAATGGTTGGGGATTACGGTAGATTGTATTGACAAACACGAACCCAATAGTGAAGCTAGAAGAAACGCTTATTTGGCCGATATTACCTATGGTACCAATAACGAATTTGGTTTTGACTACCTACGTGATAATATGGTGCATACACCCGAAGAAATGGTGCAGCGCAAACACCATTATGCCATGGTGGATGAGGTGGATTCAGTTTTGATTGATGATGCCCGTACGCCTTTGATTATTTCTGGTCCTATTGGTCACAATACTGGTGAACAACAATTCTTTGACTTAAAGCCTAGAATTGAAAAATTGGTGGATGCACAGAAAAGAGCTACCAACCATTTCTTAAACGAAGCCAAGAAAAAAATTACGGAAGGAAACGATGATCCCAAAGATGGTGGTCTGGCCCTATTCCGCGCCCACCGTGGTTTACCAAAGAATAATGCCTTGATTAAATTCTTGAGTGAGCCAGGTATTCGAGTGAAATTGCAGAAAGCTGAAAACTTTTATTTGGCTGATCAAAGCCGCGAAATGCCTACGGCCGATGCGGAACTATTTTTCTATATTGATGAGAAAAATAATTCAGTTGAATTAACCGATAAAGGGATCCAACTCATTACTGGTTCTGGAGAAGATCCTACTTTCTTTATTTTACCAGATATTAGTGTGTCTCTTGCTTCAGTTGACAAACAAGCTGAATTGAGCGATGAAGATAAACTCCGCGCCAAAGAAGCCATTATCAATGACTATTCTGTTAAGGCCGATAGGATTCATACCGTACAACAATTGCTCAAAGCCTATACCTTATTTGATAAGGATGTAGAGTATGTGGTAATGGAAGGATCGGTAAAAATTGTGGACGAACAAACTGGTCGTATCCTGGATGGTAGACGTTATTCCGATGGTTTGCACCAAGCCATTGAAGCAAAAGAAAATGTGAAGATTGAAGCTGCTACTCAAACCTATGCTACCGTAACCTTACAGAACTATTTTAGAATGTATCATAAGCTGGCTGGTATGACTGGTACAGCTGAAACTGAAGCTGCAGAGCTTTGGGATATCTATAAATTAGACGTGGTTACCGTACCTACCAATGTGGTAGCTATTCGTAAGGATGATCAGGATTTGGTATTCAAAACCAAGCGTGAAAAATTTGGTGCGGTGATTGATGAGATTGTAAAACTAACCGATGCAGGACGCCCAGTACTAGTAGGTACTACTTCTGTTGAAGTGAGTGAATTGCTGAGCAGAATGCTGCGTCAAAAACAAATTGCACACAATGTATTAAACGCCAAACAACACGCAAGAGAAGCACAAGTAGTTGCTGAAGCAGGTTTGGCAAAAGCCGTTACCATTGCCACCAACATGGCGGGTAGGGGTACCGATATTAAACTAGGACCTGGCGTTAAGGAAGCAGGTGGTTTGGCCATCTTGGGTACTGAACGCCACGAATCAAGACGCGTAGACAGACAGTTACGTGGTCGTGCTGGACGTCAGGGTGATCCAGGATCTACTTTGTTCTTTGTGTCTTTGGAAGACGATTTGATGCGCATGTTTGGTAGTGAGCGTATTGCCAAAGTGATGGACTTTGCCGGTTATAAAGAAGGCGAAGTAATTCAACACAGCATGATTACCAAGTCTATTGAAAGGGCTCAAAAGAAAGTAGAAGAAAACAACTTTGGAATTCGTAAGCGTTTGTTGGAATATGACGATGTGATGAACAAACAGCGTACAGTTATCTATAGCAAACGTAACCATGCATTGTTTGGAGAGCGCTTGGCACTTGACTTAGACAATGCATTTTATACCGTTGCAGAAGGCTTGGTGAATTCATTTAAAGAACAAAATGACCACGAAGGATTCCGCTTGGCCGTGATTGTGAATTTTGGGATTGATTCAAAAATCACTGCAGACGAATTGTCTAAAACCAATGAGCAGCAATTAACCGAAAGACTCTATAACGAAGCGGTTGAAAATTACGAACGCAAGAAAGCGGATCTAGCTGCTCAGAGCATTCCAGTGTTTAAGAATATTCGTTTACAACAGGGTAACCATATTGAAAATGTGATTGTTCCTTTTACCGATGGTAGAAGAATGATGAATGTTTTGGCTTCTATGGACAAGACCATTAATTCTGGTGGTATGGAATTATTGAATGCCCTTGAACGCACTATTACACTTGGCTTTATTGATGATTCTTGGAAAGAGCATTTGCGTTCAATGGATGACCTGAAACAAAGTGTTCAAACGGCTACTTACGAACAGAAAGATCCGTTGGTGATTTATAAAATGGAAGCATTTGACCTATTCAAGAAAATGGATGGTGAAGTGAATCGTGAGATTGTTCAATTCCTTTGTCATTCTGCCATTCCTTTAAATGATGGTGACAATGTAAAAGAAGGCCGCGCACAAAAAACAGATTTGAGTAGAATGCGCACCCAGAAAGAAGAATTGGATGCAGCTGGTCATGACAATGACTATATTGATCCTTCTGAAACCGTGAAGCAACAACCTGTTCAAGTTGGACCAAAGATTGGACGTAATGATCCTTGCCCTTGTGGAAGTGGGAAGAAGTTCAAGGCTTGTCATGGAAAAGACGCGTAGTTCTTTAGTGAAGAGTGATGAGATAAGAGTGCTAAGAAATTGTAAAATAGAAAATGCCCCGATTGGGGCATTTTTGTTTAGGAATAGGGTAAGAATTATTGGGTACTTAAAAACGATAACTAAGTCCAAAGTCTACACAGAAGGATTTGATTTCTGAGCTGGTATTGCTGGCATTGGTCCATTTGTATTTTCTGGTGCCAAAATTGAATTTGAATCGGAGTTTGTTTTCAGGTGCAAAATCATATAAAGCAATACCCCATCCACTGAAACTGGGTGATCGGCTAACATCGGCGTAGCCTTCTTCTTTAATGGTTACTCCAGGTGAAGTTCCGGCTTCCAGATAAAAGCCATTTAAGAACCAAAGTGCACCTAATAAGGCCTCGTCTACAAAATAGCCCACATGCTTCCATTTTACTGCGTCTAAGCCATTTCTTAGTGCTAGTGGATAGAATCTTCCACCTAGTGGTTTGTTGGTCATCTTGGCTTCTGTAAGCATGGTAGTCTTATTGGTAAAGGAACCCGGTTCTAGCCCTGCTATTGCCGCAACACGGGCGTGAAATTGTTTACTATAAGGAAGACCTATTAATCCATATTCAAGCGTTAATCGGGGTTGAATGCCTTTTGACTTGTAAAACTGCCCAAATGTGGCTTCTGCCTTGGGATTAGCCAATCCAATACTAATGTCTAACCTGCCATTGTCTGATAATTTTGTCTTTTGCGCAAAAGCAGTCATAGAGCCAATCAAGAGTAATAAACTCAAAGAAATTTTTTTCTGAAACATGTTATTGTTTTTTTTAGCAAATCAAAAATTTCTGAAAGATTTCTGAATACCCTGAATTGGGTATTTTATGACATTGTAAGGATTGCTTTGTTTACCTTTGCCCCTCAAAGTTTTTCCATGAAACTGAACCAATATATTGATCATACCATTTTAAAGCCAACAACCTTGGTGGCGGATATTGACAAACTTTGTGCAGAAGCCATACAGTATGGGTTTGCGGCGGTTTGTGTGCCTCCTAATTTTATCAAACAGGCCAAAGCTTTAACAGCTGGAACTGCAGTAAAAGTGGCTACGGTGATTGGTTTTCCTTTTGGTTATAGTGCAGTGGAAGCCAAGATTGCAGAAATAGTTTTGGCCATGGTTGATGGGGTAGATGAACTAGATGTTGTTTGCAATATTTCTGCTATCAAGAACAAAGATTTCCAGTATATAGCAGGTGAGATCAACCATATCATGCCCATTATCAGAAGCAAGGGGAAAACCATTAAAGTGATTATTGAATCAGGGGTATTGACCAAGGAAGAAATTATTGCTTGTTGCGATATTTATGCAGCAGCTGGGATTGACTTTTTAAAAACCTCCACTGGGTATGCAGAAAAAGGCGCATCTGTTGAAGACGTGGTCCTGTTTCGTGCACACCTGCCAGCCCAGGTTCAAATAAAAGCTTCTGGTGGCATTAGGGACTATGCATTTGCCAAAGAATTGGTGGATGCGGGTGCAACCAGATTGGGTTGTAGCGCGGGTGTGGCCATTGTTTCTGGTGCCCCTGTACAAGATTCAGGATATTAATTTAACTTGTAAGACTATTGAAGAACATAGTCTATTGAAATATGAAGAACCCTAATTATTTATTTTTTTTATTGGTAGCCGTTTTTGCAGGATTTGTGGCCATGGCCAATGACACGGTAATTGTGCACAAAGATCCAAGAATGGACCAGTTAACGGCAAAGCAAAATCAGATTAATAAGCACGCCAGTTTGTTAACTAGTTCAGGACAGTACAAAGGATTTAGGGTACAGGTTGTGAGTACCTCAAACAGAGATCAAGCTTTTAAAGTAAAATCTGAATTGCTCACTAGATTCCCTGATCAAAAATCCTATACCCTGTTTCAATCGCCCAATTTTAAAGTAAGGATTGGGAATTTTCTAAAGAAAGCCGATGCTGAAAAATTTAGAAACCTGGTTAGCAAATATTATCCAACAGGCGTATTTATTGTAGAAGACGCCATTGACTATACGCCTACCAAGGAAGAAGAAGAAAATATGGCAAACTAAATTGAATGGAATTATTAGCCCACATACAATCTTTGGCAAAAGCTTATGCCGCAGAATTTATTGCGGTAAGAAGGCATTTGCATGCACACCCTGAATTGAGTTATCAGGAATTTGAAACCAGTTTATTTGTTCAAGAACAACTACGTGTTATGGGTATTGGTTTTGAACAAAAAGCTACTACTGGTTTAGTGGCATTAATTGAAGGGAAGGATCCATCAAGCAGGGTGATGGCACTTAGGGCAGATATGGATGCCTTGCAAATTCAAGAAGAAAATCAAGTGCCCTATTGCAGTTTGAATGAGGGTGTCATGCATGCCTGTGGTCATGATGTACATACCAGTATATTATTGGGTGCTGCCAAAATTTTACAGGAAACAAAAGACCAATGGTCTGGAACAGTGAAACTATTGTTTCAACCGGGAGAAGAAAAAAATCCAGGGGGTGCCAGTTTTATGATTAGAGATGGTGCTTTACAAAACCCATCGCCCAGCGGCATCATTGCCTTACACGTTCATCCGGGTTTGCCTGTTGGAAAATTAAGTTTTAGAAAGGGTAGGGTAATGGCTAGCGCCGATGAAATCTATATTACCATCAAGGGCAAGGGCGGTCATGCTGCGGCTCCGCACTTAACAGCTGATACCATTTTAATTGCCTCGCAATTAATTGTGAGTTTGCAACAAATTATATCAAGGAATAATAATCCACTTTCACCATCAGTGCTGTCTATCTGTTCTATTCAAGGTGGTCATACTACCAATGTAATTCCTAGTGAAGTAAAACTAAAAGGAACATTTAGAGCCATGGATGAAGCTTGGCGTTTTAAAGCGCATGAGCTCATAACCAAGCAGGCCATAGGTTTGGTGGAATCCATGGGTGCTGAGATTGATTTGTTGATTGATATTGGTTATCCTACAGTAGATAATGATCCTGCATTTACGGGTGCCAATTGGCAGCTAGCAGATACCTATATGAGTAAGGAAAATGTAGAAGAGACAGAGATGAGAATGGGTGCAGAAGATTTTGGATATTATACTCAGCAGATTCCCGGATGCTTTTTCAGACTTGGTGTTAGAAATGAAGCAAAGGGAATCATTCATAATGTGCATACCCCCAAATTTGACATTGACGAAAATGCTATTGAAACGGGCATTGGGATCATGGCTTGGTTGGGTGCAAATGCAAAAATTGGTCACTAAAAAATAAGTATGTCTAAACACGCCGATTTAAGAAGAGAGCAAGCGTTGGAATATCATGCCAATGGCAGGCCAGGTAAAATAGAAGTGGTTCCTACCAAGGAAGCCAAGACACAACGAGATTTGAGTTTGGCTTATAGCCCAGGAGTAGCAGAACCTTGTAAAGAAATTTTCAAAAATCCAGAAGACGTTTATAAATATACTGCTAAGGGAAACTTGGTTGGTGTAATCAGCAATGGAACAGCCGTATTGGGCTTGGGCGATATTGGTCCTGATGCCAGTAAACCCGTGATGGAAGGGAAGGCCGTACTATTCAAAATCTTTGCAGATATTGATGTATTTGATATTGAGATCAACGAGAAGGATCCAGAGAAATTTGTTCAAATTGTCAAATCGTTGGAGCCCACTTTTGGTGGCATTAATTTAGAAGACATTAAAGCTCCTGAATGCTTTTATATTGAGCAGCAGTTAAAAGAGCAGATGAATATTCCGGTGATGCATGATGACCAGCACGGAACTGCTATTATCAGCAGTGCTGCCATGCTCAATGCATTGGAACTGCAGAAAAAGAAAATTGAGAAGGTAAAGTTTGTGATCAATGGTGCTGGTGCAGCAGCCATGGCTTGTATTCAGTTATATGTTGCACTAGGCGCTCGTTACGAAAACTTTATTGTTTTTGATAAGGATGGCGTTTTGCATATTGGTAGAACAGACTTAGGGCCCATTAGAGAAAAGTTTGCAGTTAAAAAATCAGACTGGACTTTAGAAAAAGCCATGAAAGATGCTGACGTATTCTTAGGTCTGAGTGTGGGTAATGTGGTTAGCCAAGACATGGTTAAGTCTATGGCTAAAAATCCCATTGTATTTGCCATGGCCAATCCTGATCCCGAGATTACTTATCCGGATGCTGCTGCTGTGAGAAAAGACATTATCATGGCAACTGGTAGAACGGATTATCCCAACCAAGTAAACAATGTATTGGGCTTCCCTTATATTTTCCGTGGAGCACTAGATGTGCGCGCCAAACAAATTAATGAAGCCATGAAACTGGCTGCTGTAAGGGCTTTGGCCGATTTAGCAAAGACAGCAGTTCCTGATATTGTGAATATGGCTTATAACCAACAAAGCATGAGCTTTGGTCCGGAATATATTATTCCAAAACCCTTGGATCCAAGGTTATTGGCAGCAGTAGCACCTGCTGTGGCTAAAGCTGCTATGGAATCTGGTGTAGCGCAAAAAAGCATCCATAATTGGGAAGCTTATGCAGTTGAATTGAACAAACGCTTGGGTCTGGATAACCAGCTGATGCGCGTCATTGGTACCAAAGCCAGAAAAGGTCCTAAGCGCTTGGTATTTGCAGAAGCGGATAACCAAAAAATTCTAAAGGCTGCTAGCATTATCTATGATGAGGGTATTGCCTATCCAATTTTATTAGGTGATCCTGTTAAGATCAATCGCATAGCGGAACAAAACAATATTGATTTAACAGACCTACCCATAATTGATCCGCGTAGTGATGAAAATGAAGAGACGCGCGAGTTTTATGGCAACCTGTTTTTCAAGAAGCGTCAACGCAAGGGCGTGAATGCTTATGAGAGTAAAAAGCTGATGAAAGACCGCAACCATTATGGTTGTATGATGGTAGAAACAGGTGATGCTGATGCCATGCTTTCTGGATTAACCAAGAACTATGCAGAAGCCATTAGACCAGCTTTGCAAATTGTAGGTACCGAGGATGGTGTAAAGAAAATTGCAGGTATGTATTTGTTACTGACCAAGAAAGGTCCTTTGTTCTTGGCCGATACGACCGTGAACTTTAATCCTACTGCAGAAGAGCTGGCAGATATTACCATGATGGTGGCTAAGGAAGTACGCACTTTTAACCTGACACCAAGAATTGCCATGCTGAGCTATAGTAATTTTGGTAGCAGTGATTCACCAGAAGCAAGACTGGTAGCTCAGGCAACCAAGATTCTAAAACAAAGAAACCCTTCCTTGATTGTTGATGGTGAAATGCAAGGTAGTCTGGCGTTTAACAAAGAAATATTAAAAGACAATTATCCCTTTAGTGAGTTGGTAGATGAGGAAGTAAACGTGCTCATGTTCCCTAACCTAACATCGGGTAACGTAACCTATAATCTCTTAAAAGAAGTAGGTGGTGCAGACGCCATTGGACCAATTTTATTGGGATTGAAAAAACCCGTACACGTATTGCAACTAGGAAGTAGTGTGCGCAATATTATCAATATGGCCATTGTAGCTGTGGTAGATGCGCAATTGAAATGCAAGGGCAATATTGAAGAAGCGGTACAAACCAGTAGTTGGTGGAAACGCTTGAAAAAAAGAAAAAAATAAACCATGAGTTTTTTCACCCATTTTGGAACTTTTTTATTGATGCTGAAAGGCATGTTCACCAAGCCTGAAAACTGGCGCATGTACTGGAAGGAATTCATGCACCAGTGTGTAGAAATAGGTATTGGCGCATTGCCCATTGTGGTCATCATTTCTATTTTCCTTGGTGCGGTAACCACTGTGCAAACGGCCTATCAATTGGTGAGCCCCTTGGTGCCTTTATCTACCATTGCTCAGATTGTTAGGGATAGTATGATTTTGGAATTATCTCCTACGGTATTGAGTATTGTATTGGCAGGTGTGGTAGGTAGTAAGATTGCCAGTGAACTTGGGAATATGCGCATTAGTGAGCAGATAGACGCCCTTGAAATTATGGGTATTAATTCTAAGAGCTATTTAATCATGCCTAAGATTTTGGCGGCCCTCTTAGTGATTCCTTGTTTGATAGTCATTTCTGCTGTATTGGGCATCTGGGGTGGAAGAACGGCTGGTGCCATGTCTGGCATCTTGGCCAATGATATTTTTGACGCGGGTTTAAGACAGAATTTGAATCTCTATAATATCAATTTTGCGCTGTACAAGTCCTATACGTTTGCATTCATTCTCAGTTCTGTTCCAGCTTATTATGGCTATAACGTGAAAGGCGGTTCCTTAGAAATTGGAAGGGCCAGTACCTCTGCCGTGGTGGTGAGTTGTATCCTGATTTTAGTGGCTGACTATGCCCTAGCCGCCATTCTCTTGTAAACTATTGCCAAATACCCTGCTAAAATTTTTTACAGCAAGGACTACTTGTTACATTTAGTGTACAAATAACTT
>CAIZMD010000492.1 GCA_903933995.1 uncultured Bacteroidota bacterium | reverse complement strand
TTGGTTGCCAATTCCAATACAGGTCATTCCCGCAGCAATAGCAGATTGTACGCCTGAAATAGCGTCTTCAAATACCAAACATTCACTTGGGGCAAAACTCAATTTTTCAGCCATTTTTAAATAGGGTTCAGGATCTGGTTTTCCCTTTTGAACATCGTGCGCAGTAATGCTGTATTCAAAATGATGGGGTAGTCCAACTCTCTCTAGCATTTGTTCCATTCTTTCTTTATGAGAGCTTGTGGCAACACCTCTTGGAAAATCCAATGCTTTCAGCGTTTGAACAAAATCCTGCACACCTTCAATGCCTGTTGGATGCATGGCTGCGTCAAATGCATATCCCGCTTCTTTAATGGTATTTTGTTGCTCCTGATTGGTAAATGAAAATAAGCCGTCAATAGTAGCTGTTACTTTTCTACCATAGACCCATTGCAGAATCATGTCTTGTGTTAAATCAAAACCAAACTGATTGGCCCAGTGATTCCAAAATGTAACAATAGCTGGGTTGCTATCAATGATAACACCGTCTAAATCAAATATTATGGCTTTAATTGGTTGTGTCATATCAATTGATTACCATCCACCGTTTAAACCTTGCTTAAGGGCTTTTTGGTATTTACGCATGTCAAATGAATATAGAAAAGGAGCTCTGTGTGCGCCACCTTTTCTGGTTTCTTTTAGTCTTTTCAAAATGCCAAATGCATTCATTTTTCTATGAAAATTTCTTCTGTCAAGTTGCTTATCAAGAATGGTTTCATAAAGTGTTTGTAATTCAGGCATGGTGAATTTTTGGGGCAACAAATTATAACCAATGGGTTGATGGTTTAATTGAAGCCTCACCGTTTCTAAAGCTTTGTCAAGAATCTCATTGTGGTCCATCATCAAGCTGCCAATTTCATGAATATCTTTCCAAACGCATTCCGAAGAATTTTCATCAGGAAACGGGGTTACGTGTGCAAAATCAACCAAGGCATAATAACCAATACTGATAAAGCGCTGAAATAGAAAGTTGTCAGGGCTGGGTTCAATGCCAGATTTTAGAAAGCCTTTTCGGTGAATACTTCCGTCTGATCTATTGGGTGCACCAAATACATGAAATTGCTGTAAAAATATGTCTTGAAGCCCAGTTCTTTCCTTGAGAACCCTTGCTGCAGCAGTTTCAGTATCCTCTTCTTTTAAGACAAATCCCCCGGGTAAGGCCCAAACAGCACTGTGTTTGAGTTTCAATAACAAAACTTTTAATTGATTGTCATGAAAACCCAAGATCACACAATCCAGTGAAACAGATGGCAGAAACCATTTGTCCCCCTCTTGAATAAAAGCAGATAGCTGATTGGGTACTTGCATACAGTAACGAAAATAAGGTAAAATCCCGGCTAAAAAATTTCAGAATCCCTTCAAAAATAAGTATCATTGTGTCAGAACAACACAAACAATTCATCACTACTAGCTCATTTTTTGAGTTAGAAAAACGATTGCTATGCAAACTAGAAGAAATTTTCTTCAACAGGGTTCTGCCTTGGCCCTTGGAACTTTGTTGTTGAACAAATCAGTTGCGGCTGAACTGTTTAATGCAGGAAAATTCCCTGCACCAGGTTTACAACTATTCACTTTTTTTAATGTGATTGAACAAGACGTTCCTGGTACGCTGAAGAAAATCCATGACATTGGTTATCGTGAAATTGAGTCTGCATTTAGTAGGCTTGGCGGGTATTATGGCAAAAGCCCAAAAGAATTTGCCCAGTTATTAAAGGATTTGGGTTTAACCTGGAGGTCTCACCATGTATTGGGTGCCCCCTTTAAATTACCTCCTGGTTCTAAAATGCCAACTGGTGCAGATGGAAAACCCATGGTCATTCCACCCATGAAAAACCTAAAAGATAATTACCAAGAATTGGTTGATCAAGCAGCTGAGGGAGGAGTTACTTATTTGGTTTGTGCCAATACACCCATTGGTACATTGGATGAAGTAAAAGCCTCTATTGAAGTGTTGAATAAAACAGCAGTAGCTGCAAAAAAAGCAGGTTTGTTATTTGCCTATCATAACCATGATGCTGAATTCCGTGCTGTAGAAGGGGTGGTGCCCTATGATCTCATGTTGAAAGAAACAGATAAGGACTTGGTGAAAATGGAATTGGATTTGGCTTGGGCCATGAAGGCTGGAAAAAATCCTGTTGATTTGTTTAAAGCCAATAAGGGCAGATTCCATTTATGGCATGTAAAAGACTTGGATGAAAAAAATGAAAAGGTCTTAGAATTTGGGAAAGGTCATTTTGATTTCAAACCCATTTTTGACCACGCTGCGGATTCCGGAATGAAGTATTTCTTTATTGAGCAGGACGGAGCTCCTAATCCTTTAAAGAATATCACAACCA
>CAIZMD010000491.1 GCA_903933995.1 uncultured Bacteroidota bacterium | reverse complement strand
GTTTAAGCAAAAAGAAACCATTGTGGTGAATAAGTTGGCCAAGAAAACCGATGCCAAATTCAAAGAGACCCATTCTGATATTGTAGTTGGAGCCTTGGTTAAATCCAAAAAAAATTACCAAGTTGGAGAAGTAAAAGAGATTAGGGGTAAAAGGGCCATTGTACAAATTGGACTCCTACCCATGAATGTAGATATGGCTGATTTGATTGCCGTTGAGAAAATTGAAGAACCCGTTAAATAGGTTGATACTATTACAACCATCTCTTTGCATTCCCTTTATTTAGGCTAAATTCTAGATACAAATCAGGTTTTAGGCTTATATTTCTGATCAATTATACCATGTTACGAATAATCCTACTTGCCATTGGATCTTGTTTTTTATATATGCCTGTGCACGCACAGGTATGTGGCGGTAGTTTGGGAGACCCTGTTTTGAAAATGACTTTTGGCAGAGGCCCAACAGGCCCCATCATTCCACCATCAAGTAAAACAGGTTTAACTTATAGTGGATCGCCCTGCGTAAGAGATGGGCAATTTAGTTTAGCCACTTTTTTCTTTGGTTGTTCTCCCACCATTTGGTACTCGCCCTTAGCGGGGGATCATACTGGAACTTCATCTGTTGCAGAATCCTTGGGTTATTTTATGATGGTCAATGCAGACGTTCCAGGAAAAGTAATTTATCAGGATACTGCCAGGGGTTTATGTGGGAATACCAATTATGAATTTGCCGCCTGGATTATGAATGCCGTTAAAGACAGTTCCTGTGGATTTAATAGTATTAAACCCAATCTGATTTTCAGAATTGAAACGGTTACTGGGGTATTATTAAAAGAACAGTCCAGTGGCGATATTCCTACTGAAAAAGATACCCGCAAATGGGTACAGGCGGGTACTTGCTTTTTAACACCCATTGGAAGCACGGCCGTAGTGTTGAAAATTATCAATAATGCTGCAGGTGGATGTGGCAATGATTTTGCCTTAGACGATATTACCCTTAGACCTGGAGGTGCCGCAACAGTTGCAACCACGGTAAATGGTCAAGCCAATTATTTGATTGATATCTGCCAAAACCTTCAAACAGATTTAAGTTTGGTCGCATCCATTACTGGATTAAACAATGCTCAAATGCAGTGGCAAGAAAGTTTGGATTCAGGAAAAACCTGGAAAGACCTTGCAGGTGAAACAGGACTTCAGTATACTCGCAAACCTAGTGCTGGTGGGGGATACCAATACCGAATTATGGTAGCAGAAACGGGTAATTTTAATTCAGCTGCCTGCCGTTTGGCTTCGGACCCCATTCTAGTAAATATCAACCCCATTGCACCTCAATTAGCCGTGGATGAAGTCATGGCTTGTACTGGCATCAATGTGAGTTTGGATGCCCCCTTGGGTACAGCCTATCAATATTTATGGACAGGCCCCAATCAATACCAAGATATTAGTAGTAATGCAGTTGTTAGTAAAGTTACATTCCAAGATTCCGGATATTATACAATTAGAATTACCACAGATGCAGGTTGTGTGGGTTATGATAGCCTACATGTAATAGTCAATCCCGGTGTGAATTTACAATTGCCCTTATCTGTTACAACTTGTGAGGGTTTTGGTGTGAGTTTATCAGCCAATGGTGGTACCAGTTATCAGTGGAGTCCCAGTACAGGACTTTCCAATGCAAATATTGCCAATCCAGTTGCAAATCCAACTGATACCATCACTTATACGATAAAGGTTCAAAACCAATACGCTTGTAGAGATTCTGGTAGGATAGAAGTACAAGTTTGGAAAAAGCCCTTGGTCAATGCTGGAAAAGACAAAAGTATTGCCTCCGGCGAAACCGTTCAATTAGATGGAACCATTTCTGGAAATTATAGCAGTTTCAATTGGACGCCTACCAATGCCATGCTCAATCCAAGCTCCATCAATCCCAGTGTGCAACCCACTCAAAGTACCCAATACATACTTACAGGAATATCTTCTTTTGGATGCGGCAATTATTCAGACACTGTTCTGGTTAACGTGTTTCAAGAATTAATCATTCCTAATGCTTTTTCTCCTAACGGCGATGGTATCAATGATCTCTGGAAAGTTCGTGGGCTAGAAACCTACCCAGATGCTGTAGTCAGCATTTTTAATAGATATGGACAACCACTCTTCAAACAAAAATCCAGTTCCACAGGGTGGGATGGTAAAAGAAATGGTCAATCACTGCCCATTGGCACCTATTATTACATGATAGAATTAAACAATGGATACGCCCCAGTTTCTGGCTCCATCCTCTTGATTCGTTGAATAGGCTGATTTTTAACCAGTTATCAGTTTGTTTCTAGAGTTTTTTTCAATAATTCTATTCTGCTGAAACCCTTTCCCTATTTGATTTCCAGAAGAATACACGCATCTTTTCTCTTACTAATCGCATAGTTTTTTTGGAATATCAAGCCGCAGGCTATTATTTTGCACCCGGAGAGTTGGCAGAGCGGTCGATTGCGGCAGTCTTGAAAACTGTTGACTGTAACAGGTCCTGGGGTTCGAATCCCTAACTCTCCGCAAAAAAAATAGAAGGCCCTGCATTGCAGGGCTTTTTTATTTCCGAAGCTTTATCGAGCTCGCTCGAATAAAGCGTAGGAGATAAAAAACCAAGGCCGATAGGCCTGGGCCTTCTATTTTTTATGCAGGTCCCCCTCCAAACGGGATCAGTGGGACACTAATCCCCTCAAAAAATCTCAATAAGACAATAACTTCTAAAGTAAGCTGTACTAAAAAACCTCGGCACCGCCGAGGTCAAAAAATATCAACAGTACGAAAATTGTATTCTTTTAATAAATGAAACTTCGGCTCCGCCGAAGTCAAAAAAAATGAAAATAAGGGGAAGTAATTCAATTAATACAATCTAACCTCGGCCTACAGCCGAGGTCAAAAAACAAAAATAAGATAGCTAACACACGCCTCCCAGAAAAATCAAACCTCGGCTTACAGCCGAGGTCAAAAATCACTTACAAAACACAAATCACCTCCCCCCATAAAAAACAAACCTCGGCCCAGCCGAGGTCAAAAATCATGATCAATAGTCAATCTCCTCACTTCCTCTCATAATAAGGCACTTCATCATGCGACACACTCTCTTTCTGCTGCCAATAAGCAGCCGTAACCACATGCCCATCCGGCGTACTCAATAACCTTCCATAAATAGCATTAGTTGTATTAAACAGCATATTCGTCACCCCAACCGTAAAAGTCTCAGGTGCAGGCGGTGGGGGCGGTGGAGCCGGAGCCGGTGTTCCATCTTCTGAAACAGGAGCCGCCGCAGGAGCCGCCACTTTAGCTGGCGGACTAGGAACCACCACAACTGTCAAATAATTATACTCCAATAAGGGCTTTAAAAATGCCACCCTTTCAGGACTTACATTCTTCTCCACAATGACACATTTAATGCCATCTAGGTCTTCTGAAATATGATTTGAGTTAATAGCCATAATTAAAATTTGAAAGAAGATTTAGAAATTACTTAGCGTATGGATATACTCATAAATCCAACTAAGAATACCTGTTAACACCATACCAGATAAACAAATTACAAAAGCCAATTTTGGTAAAGCAGGAACCGTCAATTTTTCAATAGGATGATCATTTTGATCCATGAAAATGGCTTTCACCACTTTTAAATAATAATAGAAAGAGATGATCATATTCAATGCTGCAAAAATCACCCAAACATAATTACCCTTTTCAGCCCCAGCCATAATCAAAAAGAATTTACCAAAGAAACCAGCAGTAGGAGGTACCCCAGCCAAAGAGAATAAGGCAATGGCTAAGACCCAGGAAAGAAAGGGATTGGTTTTATAAAAACCTTTAAAATCATCAATACTTTCTTTACCTGTGCTAGCTGAAACCAAACCAATTACACCAAATGCTGCTAGATTGGAAAACAGATAAATCAGTAAAAAATAAATCACAGAAGCCATTCCTGTTTTAGAACCAGCTGATAACCCTAAGAGTATAAATCCAACTTGAGCAATTGAAGAAAAAGCTAAGAAGCGTTTTAAATTGGTTTGCCTCATGGCAAATAAGTTACCCAGTAGAATGGTTAAAAGACTTAGGAAGAATAACATGAAATACCATTCTGTAGTCATGGGTTTGAACACAACATAAAGTACTTGCAAGAAAATAAACAGGATAGCAGATTTTGAAATTACAGACAAATAAGCAGTCACTGCAACAGGTGCACCTTCATAAACATCAGCTGTCCATAAGTGAAATGGAACAACAGACATTTTGAAACTAAAACCAGCCAATAATAAAATAAAGGCCAATAACTGTAAAGGAGAACCGTTTAATAAAGGAGTGATTTCTGTAAAAACCAAAGATCCCGTAGTACCATAAATTAAGGAAACACCAAACAACAACAAGGCAGATGAAAATGCAGATGAAATAATCATTTTCATAG
The DNA here is from genome assembly GCA_903933995.1 of uncultured Bacteroidota bacterium. Classification (GTDB taxonomy): domain Bacteria; phylum Bacteroidota; class Bacteroidia; order Chitinophagales; family Chitinophagaceae; genus Sediminibacterium. The sequence goes on along the minus strand of CAIZMD010000491.1, from coordinate 3,331 downwards.
CTGCTTCAGATGACTTGCGTTTATCCAAATCAAAATTGGCAATAGCTGCTAAAGGAATGGTAGACATTTCTAGACCTAAATAGAACAACAAGAGATTGCCACTGGAAATCATAAAGAACATTCCCAAGAGCGTAGTCAGTAGCAAAATATAAAATTCTAAAACGTGTTCGTGTTTTTTTAACCAAGGATACGCTATTAATGAAACCAAGTATACGCCAAGGTTTAAGATGTTTTTCTCTAAAATCAACAAAGCATCGTTATGGAACATACCACTGAATAGACCTCCTTCTAAATTGGCATAGAATCCTACTAGTAGATTGACCAACAATAATATGTTGATACCATATAACAATGTTTCATTCTTCCAATCACTGGTACCCACTTTTAGGAACAGTAATAGAAAGATGATGGCTATTAGCATCCATTCAGCCTTCAGTACAAAAAAATATTCGTTCAACATAGCGCAAATTTCAAATTAACTAAACCTTGTTCCTATAATCCAGTGGCCACTACAGCCAATTTATTCATGATAAACTCTGTACCTGGCTGAATCAAATTGATCAACCAAAATGGAGCCATACCCACTACCAGAATTCCAAAAATCAATAGAATGGCGGCAGATTTTTCATACCATTTTGCATCGGTTAAATCTTTGTAAGAATCATTACCCAATGGACCCATAATTGATTTTCCGGCAGCCCTTAAAATATAAACTGCGGTAACAACTATAGAGGCGCAGGCCAAAATAGTAGCTAGTCTATACCATTTGTCTGGGTTCTGCCAAGAGCCCATAAATACCGTCATTTCTGCGGCAAAACCGCTAAATCCAGGTAAGCCTAAAGAGCATAAACCAGCAATAACAAATACTGTAGAGATAAAAGGCATAATTTTTAATAAACCACCCAATTGAGCCACCATACGAGTATGTGTTCTACTATAGACCATGCCAATAGCAGCAAAGAATAAGGCTGTCATTAAACCATGCGACACCATTTGCATCACAGCACCATTAATGGAAGTTTGTGTGAGCATACCAATACCCAATAAAACAAATCCACAGTGACTAACAGAAGAATAGGCATTGATGTATTTTAAATCGGTCTGCATCATGGTAGCAAATGCACCATAAATAATGGCAATGGTAGCTAGTAAAATAATCACCCATGAATAGGCATGTGCCGCATCTGGCATTAAATAAGTAGCAACCCTTAAGCAGCCATAACCTCCTAATTTCATAGAAATGCCCGCTAGAAACATGGATGCTGCTGTAGGAGCAGAAGCGTGACCATCTGGTACCCAGGTATGAAAGGGGAAGATGGCAGTAAAAATACCAAACCCAATAAAGGCAAAGGGGAAGAAAAGCATTTGACGCGCCAACGGAATATTCATTTTAGACAATTCCATCAAATCAAAACTATGTGCACCACCAGCTGTTTTTGAACTGAAATAAATACCCAGCATTCCCACTAAGATCAAGGCAGAGCCTCCCATGAGCATCAAGGCTAGTTTCATAGCACTGTATTCTTTTTTGCCGCTACCCCAAATACCAATCAATAAGAATTTAGGAATCACCGCTACTTCTAAGAAGAAGAACATGGTAAAGACGTCTAAAGAAATAAAGAATCCATAAGCACCAAGACTCAAGAGAACAAGTAAAAAGAAAAACTCTTTACTCAATTGTTCTGTTTCCCAAGAAACCAAGATCCCTGCAACAACAACAAATGCTGTTAATAGAATCATGGCAATGCTAATGCCATCTACACCAATATGGTATTGTAAGTTGAGTGGGCCATACCATTTTTGAACGTATTCAAATAGCATTTGTGATTGATTGCCCGCAGCCCTTTGTTCATAATAAGCCAACAAGAGTTTGCCACTCAATGCCAATTGTAATAAAGATCCAACCAAGGCAATCACCCGAATCTGTTTTAAGCCACTTGCCATAAGAATGGCAATGGCGGTAGCTAAGGGAAATAGGAGAAATAATGTAAGGTTCATGTCAATATTTTATTTCCAGAGATAAATAAATACCAAAACCAAGCCAGCGATGCCACCAAAGAAGTACAATGCATAGTCCTGTACTTTTCCTGATTGAATGCCCTTGATTAATTCAGATACAGTAGCCGTAATCCTGCCCAATAAATTCATCAAACCGTCCACCACATTTTTATCAAACCAAGCAGCTGGTTTGCCAATTAGGTTAAAGAGAATTTTCTTGGTAACAAACAAATAAACTTCATCAATATAGAATTTATGATAAGCAGCTTTGTAAATACCTCCCATTTGTTGAGCAATGCGAACAGGCAATTCATTTTGGGTTTTAAACAACCTGGTTGCCAATAAAATCCCCGCCATAGCAAGTGTAACAGGAAGAATAGAAAATGTAATAGGCACATGAGATTCAATGGGCAATCCATCTGAAGTAACCCATTTTGCTATTGGAGCAAATCCGGCAACAACAGCTAGTATGGCTAATAAAATCAATGGAATTTTCATGGTAAGCGTTCCTTCACCATGATGATGACCATGCAATTCTGCAGGCTTGCTCCAAAAGATATTGTAATACAATCGGAACATATAAAATGCGGTTAAACCAGAAGTCAACAATGCAACACCATAGATTAATCTGTTTGATTCAAAAGCAGCCAATAAGATTTCTTCCTTACTAAAGAACCCTGAAAAAGGAGGTACCCCGGCAATAGCCAAACAGGCTATCAAAAAGCTGATATGTGTGATGGGCATTAGTTTTCTTAGACCTCCCATATCTTTCATCTCATTGCTATGTACCATATGTATGACTGCACCAGCACCTAAGAACAACAATGATTTAAAGAAAGCGTGGGTGAACAAATGGAACATAGAGCCCATATATCCCAATCCATCTTCACCACCATATTTTGATACGCCCAATGCAAACATCATATAACCAATCTGCGACATGGTGGAATATGCCAGCACTCTTTTAATATCAGTTTGGGTACAAGCAATCACTGCTGCAAAAAAAGCAGAGAATGCACCTGTATACATCACAATTTGTAATGCACCTGGATCAGACAAAGCAAATACAGGAAATAATCTTGCTACTAAGAAAACACCTGCAACCACCATGGTAGCAGCATGGATCAATGCTGAAACAGGTGTTGGACCCTCCATAGCATCGGGTAGCCAAATATGTAAGGGGAACATGGCAGACTTACCTGCACCACCCACAAATACAAGGATTAATCCCCAGCTCAATGCTGAGACGCCTAAGAAAGATGCTGCATTAATATCAGCCAAGTAAGGAGAAGCAGTGCTTAATCTTTCAATTAATAATCCAAAGTCTAGTGTC
>CAIZMD010000490.1 GCA_903933995.1 uncultured Bacteroidota bacterium | reverse complement strand
GAACAAAGTTCCGTGCTATTTAAAATCTCAAATTGTGGATCAGGATTACTACCGTTTACGGTAAAGGCTTGGGTAATACTGGTTTTGCAACCATAGATAGAAGTGACTTGTAAAGAAACTTGATAATTTGCTGGAGTAGTATATTTAACCCTTGGATCTTTAGCAGTTGCTTCATTAACTGATAAAGGAACAGGAGCTGGACTAACGGCTGGAGTACCAGCGTTAAAATTCCAGAGATATGTAAAGCCATTACTATTGTCTGCAATCTTGGTGCTATCAAAGAACTGCGTTACCGCATCGTTCTGACAAACTTCTGGTAAGATAAAACCCACTTCTGGTAAGGGTCTAATAGTAATTGTTTTGGTATATGCTTCACTAAAACAACCCGTATTGGTTTCTACCACTAAGGAAACGGTAACTGGTCCTGAAGCTGTATAAGTAATGGTTCTAGGAGCCGATGTTGTAAGGGTATCTTTTGTCCCATTCCCATAATCCCAATACCATTTTACAATTGACCCTGTAACAATAGTTGAAACATCATTAAGCGTAATGGTTTGATTAACGCAACTATCCGTATAAGTAAAGCCAGCCAGCGGTAAGGCGGAATAGGTTTTACTAATTGATACATCACCTACACAACCATAACTTGATATGGGCCGGTATCGAATATTATAAGTACCTCCAATGGCATATTTCTTAACTGGATTAAAAGCTGAATCTGAAGTGCCATCTCCAAAATCCCAAAGCCCTGTTTCAATAATACCGTCTCCAAAAGTATTGGTGGCATCAAAGAATCTGACTGAATCAGAAACACAACCACTATTATTGGTAGTGAAATTGGCAGCAGGTAATTCAGCTACTTTAACAGGAATGGTATATAACTGATCGGTACTACCACAACCATCTGGCGTAGCCGATGTGGTATATAATTTAATCGTATCTCTTAATGCTAAAGAATTGGCTTGGGCAAATTTGTAAATCTGACCAGGACTATAATAATAGAGTTTTTGACCATTGATATTGGTACTACTATCTGCCACAGGCGCATTGATAATTCCAATAGTAGCATTGGGGCTAATATTGGGTGCCGCAGTAAATTCCCATTTTATGGTAGATGGTTGAAAATTTAAGGGGATTGAAAATTGAAAAGGCGTATTGGCGCAGGATACCGCAGAATCTAATCGCTTATAAGGATTTTGAAAAGAAGCTGTTTGAGAAAAATCCTTCACATTGGTACCTGCATTGTAACCATAGGATTCTGCATTTCCAAAACCATATGCAATGGCATTAAAACCGGAATCAGCTAAGAGTGTATGAGAACCTGAACCAACTGGAATAATGGCGTAAGAAAAATTGCTTTCTTGAGGATGGGTTTGAAATAAAGCTGTTTGAGAAACCCCATCTAAGGTAAAACTATTGACTCCGCCAGTTTTGATAATGACATTAACATAACTCTGAAGAATTCTAAATTGATTGGCTGAATAAAGGGTGATTTTACTAATGGTCTGTTCAATAGGACTTAAATAAATCATTTCAGGATCTCCCCCAATACCATTGCTTCCTGCACCGGTAAAATTTGGATTACCTTCTGTTCCTTGCGTGGTACAATATTGGGCAACCATAATAGGAATATCGGATTCTATTAAATTGGGAATGGCTGGATTGGCGCCTGTTACATTGCCATTTTTAAACTGATAATAAAAGTTATTTACCAATGATGATTTGGGAAGCACAACCCCATTTAGTTTTACTTCTGTATTTGGGTCCGTAACACAAATCCTATAAAAATTATTGGGCTGTGAACCAGTTGGCACGGTTAAATATTTTTTACCCCATGCTACAGAAGGAAATGCTTGGGCAAATACATTATCTGCCGATCCATTATTGGATCCACCAATACTCAATTTGCCAGCTCCAGAAAAGACGGCTATCTTTTTACATCCACCAGAACCATTATTGCTAATGGACCTGATTTTTGAACCAGATAAGTCAACCCCTGAGCTACCCACTACAGTTCCAATAACGGAATAAATCTCTCCTTTTGCTAATGGAATGGGTGTGGAAGGAACTCCAACCGCTAAACCATTCAAATTTGTACCAGAGGGGGTAATCTCAATGGAGGTATTATCCTCCGTAGCAATGACAAAAAAGTAAGAGTTCGAAAATGCTTGGTTGGATAATTGGGTAAAATTAACTGAATAGTATTCCTTACCTAAGGTATTGGTTGGAAATAACAGTGATGCACCAGAAACTGATTGATTATAAATATGTTCATATGCCACAATAGGAACATCACTTGTTACATGAATACCCTTGTTTTGCTTTCCAACAAAGTTTATTCTACAATCTTGGGCACCAGTTTTGGGTAATGGATTAGACGGTGTCACTTGATTGGCAATGACCGTATAGGTTTGGCTATAGCCCAAACCCGGAATTTCAACCAGTACATTGGCGTTTTTGTCAGAAGTAAAATAAAGAATCATTTCCTGTGCACCCCCACCAGAAGCATTTCCAAATGCGGAACCTGACATACCTACATGGTATCCATAACCCAACCAAAAATCAGTACCCTTATTTGAAAAATCCTGGGATCTGGCTTGGCCGATGCCCAAAAACAATATGCAATAAAGCAAAAAAGAGGTCTTCTTCATCTGGGGGGCAACTGCTTTATCAGAAACTTTGCTATTCCTGATGAACGTTTAAAATTAATGATTAACACTTTAAAAGCCATGAGTAAGAGCCATTAAAATACCATTATGCTGTATTTATAACAAAGTTTTACTGGCAGGCCCCATACAACTTAATAAATCCAAGATACTCAGGGTGGCTTGAAAGCCAATTCTGTCTTCAAATACCTGAGGGTAGCTAATAGGATTTTGGACCATTTGAAAACCATTCGGTTTAAACTGATCCCTATAATCCGTTTTGGTTTGCATTAAATCGCATTCCTGTGTCAAGGCATACGGTGGAATGAATTTGGATTTTAGTTGTTTCAAAGCCCATTCAAGAGTTGCCAAATTCAAGTCTAGGAGGTACACCTGTTTTTTTTGAAACAAAGGTTTCAAGCTATCCTGATAATATTCAAAGAATGGAGATTTCCCATAACAGGAAACAATACTTCTCCAATGTTGCTCTTGCCAATCCTGGTCATAACTGATTTTTACGTCCCTTGTTTGGCTTTTTTGAATCCTGCCTTTTTGCAAAGGAACAGATAAAACAATGAGCCCATTGCTTCCCGCAATGATGGTGCGGTTCCTAAAACTGGTTTTTGGGTAGGCTTCGTATTGGGCAATTTCTATATTTGAATATTCAAACAACAATTTATACCAATTAACCGTTCCAAAATATTGACTTTCAATAATATAGCTACTTGAAATATTGTCTTGTGGAAGATTGTTCATATTTGTATTGATCTGGTCTAAAAAAGACGCATTTTATATCGAATTAAAATTTAGATAAACTTCACAATCAATTGTTAGATAATTAATTAATTGAAATAATACATACTAACTAATTGAGTTTCAATAAAATTGCCTTTTTGACCTGTTTTTCCTAACCTATTTAGTAGGAAAGTTACTAATTATAACAATTGATTGTAGGGCTTATTGGAGCATCTATGCTATTTTGTGCACAAATTAAATTGGATGAAAATTTGGACCCTTTCTGCCCTATTGGCTTGTTTGTTAATGGCATGTGCTGCCCCAAAAGCATTTGAATATAGAGACCTTAGAAATGTAAAACTGGATAAGGTTGGGTTTGACAAGACTACCCTAAATATGGAATTGGTTTATTTTAACCCCAATAAATTTGGCTTGGAGTTAAAGAAGATAGATGCCGATGTATATATTGATAATCACTATTTGGGTAAGATGATCCTGGATACCAGCATGCATATTCCCAAGAACCAGGAATTTATCCTGCCCTCTAAAATTGCAATTGACCTAAAGGGATTATACAAAAATGCCCTGAACCTAATGATCAGTAATGAAGTCTTAGTATCTGTGAAGGGAACCACCAAAGTGGGAAAGGCTGGAATTTTCAAAACAGTCCCCTTTACCTATGAAGCTAGGCATCAGATGAAACTGTTCTAAAATGGATATTGAACTATCTTAATAGCCTTTATAGGGTTCCATATGACAGGGTTTTCTGGGTTGAGGTCCACCCCCGTCTTCCGCTCTTTTACACAAAGCGGATAGTTTTTTATATGCGTCTTCTGTGGCTTTTTCGGTATCCGCATCAAAACCGGCATTGTTCATGGCGGTTCTGATTTGGTCTGGGCTCACCCT
>CAIZMD010000489.1 GCA_903933995.1 uncultured Bacteroidota bacterium | reverse complement strand
TAAAACAATCTAATTCTTCCCATACATAATTCGTTTCATTTGGATAGGATTTTCTAACTTTGTTTGAATATTCTTCCAACTGATAAATCTGTCGAACTCTTTTATGACCGCCAACTAGTAACAATCTTAATGATATTAATACCTTTGACAACCCCTTTTTGTTAAATCTTGTTGAGGAGTTAAGACCGTATTTAGCGTCAAGAACATTTAGTATTTTAACTAAATCAGAGGGTTTAATAGATTTGGTCATTAAATCACTCATTTTATCATCTTGATAAATAACTACAGGTACCTTTTCAATACTCAAGTCATATGCAATCTTCAATCTCTTATTCCCGTCAATAACAACATTATCATTTGAAACTACTATTGGTGATTGTATTCCATAAACGGAAACCTCTGTCATTAAGCATGAATATTCCCAACTATTAATAATTGACTTATCTACCCATATTGGGTTGAAAAACAAACTTGAAGCTTCAACCCAAATTACATTATTGTTTATCATATCTCTAAATTTTTAGAGGTAAAATACGCCTTACCAAATGCGGGGTTTAATCGGTTTCCTCGTTTGTTTTTTATGCCACTTCTTCTAATTCATAATCAGCCAATCTCACCTCTGACGCCATTACAAATTGCGGATTTAATTCATAACCCACATATTTTCTATTTGTTAGTATTGAAACCTCACCTGTAGATGCTGTACCGTTGAAAATATCTAAAATTGTGTCACCAGGTTTAGAAGTTGATAATACAAAGATTAAAGGCAAGCTTAAAGGGAATGTCGCTGAGTGTTCCATCAGAAATCCTTTATCAAGACACTTCTTTCTTAATTCTAAAGTATTAGAAGCAGCACTTTTTAATATATTGTCTCTAAAATCAAGTCCTGAAACTAATTTTGGGTATTTCATTTTAGTTCCCATTGAAATGCTATTGATATCATCAATGAACTCCGTTAACCAAGTATCATTGAAAAAATAATCCTCGCTTTTTACAAAATGAAATATTGGTTCATAGTTTCTTACACTTCTTTTACCATGTGTAAACTGCGCATTGGTTTTTAACCAAAGATATTGGTCTACATATCTCCAACCCCTTCTTCTCATCTCAATTAAAAACAACTCAGGCACACTTTGATATTGTCCATCAATAACACAATCGTTGATATTAACAAACAATGAACCCTCACTTTTTAAAACTCGTTTGGTATCTTCAAACAAATCACATAGATTTTTAATGAAATTCAATACGTCCTTCTCAAGTCCAAGTTGATTTTTACCAGTTCCGTAGTTTCTCATTTGAAAATAAGGAGGAGAAGTAATTACTGTTTGAACAGATTCATCTTCTAATTGATATAAATCCCCACAAGATGAATTAAATACCTTTACTTTTTCAGTAATATATTCATATTTTGTTGGAACAGCAACCTCATTATTTTTCTTAAGAAGTTCTCTGTCCAATTTCTTATCTAATTCATTAAGAGTGATTTCCTCTTTATCAATTTTTGATAATTCTTTGTTTAATTTCTCAATGTTATTCCCGTGAAGTTGAATGACTTTCTTTTCAATAGATTTAATCTTATTGATTTTGTATTGACCTATTGATTTGTAAGCAGTGTCCTTTTCATTCTTAACCACTTTCATCTGTGGGTTTAAGTCAGTTCTTACTCCTCTACC
>CAIZMD010000488.1 GCA_903933995.1 uncultured Bacteroidota bacterium | reverse complement strand
GTATATAAATATCATCTCCTTGAATCTCTAATTGAATACCCAGTTGTTGAAACTTTTCTGGGATCACGCCTAAATGTTCCACACCCGCGTTCTTGATGGTGATCTCACTCTGGGTCATAGCGGCTAGTCCAATAAAGCTGCCTATCTCAATCATATCGGGCAACATGCGATGCTCAGTACCCCCTAGTTTTTCAACGCCTTCAATCACCAATAAATTACTGCTGATGCCGCTGATGCGTGCACCCATTCGGGTAAGCATTTTGCAGAGTTGTTGAATATAAGGCTCGCATGCCGCGTTATAAATAGTGGTAGTACCTTCTGCTAAAACAGCGGCCATTAAAATATTGGCAGTGCCCGTAACAGAGGGTTCGTCCAAACACATAAAGCATCCCTTTAATTGGGGAGAGCTTAAACGGAAACAACTATGCTCCTCATCGTATTCAAATTTGGCGCCTAGTTTTTCAAATCCAATGATATGGGTATCTAATCGTCTACGGCCAATTTTGTCTCCACCTGGTTTGGGAATATAGGCACGTTTAAATCGCGCCAGCATTGGCCCAGCAAGCATGACAGAGCCACGCAGTCTTCCGCCTTTTTTTCTAAATTCCTCTGATGCAAGAAAGTCTACATTAATATCATCGGCCTGAAATGTACAGGTATCTCGGCTAACGCGATTTGTCTTGACTCCAATATCTTCCAATAATTCTATGAGCAGGTTTACGTCAAGAATGTCTGGAATATTGGTAATGGTCACTAACTGGTCAGTGAGCAGTACGGCAGAGATAATCTGCAAAGCTTCGTTCTTGGCACCCTGGGGTTCAATGGAACCTTTGAGTTGATTGCCTCCAATCACTTCAAAACTGCTCATGTGGGAATATTTGCTGTTTTGTTAGTAGCGTTTCTTATAATTACCGCCCCTAGAATCGGGTCTACCGCCTCCGGGATTGCTGATATTTTGTGCGTTGGCATTATTACCCCTGTTGTCACCCCTGTTCTGTGGACCTGCATTGCGGTTGTTGTTATTAGGGCGATTATTGCCTCTATTTTGACCACCTGCATTGCGGTTATTGTTGTTGCGTCCACCAAAATTCTGCTGCCATCTGCCACCACCATTGTTGCGTGGAAACTCATCGCGCTCAAAATTCTGGTTGCGGTGTTTAATATAAGGAGTATTGCTGAATTCCAATTCACCACCGGTGATGCTATTCAACTCTGCTCTAATGGTATCATCGTGTACCAATTCTTTGTGCCAGTTGCTATAAGCCAGCTTCATATAATAAGCAATGGCGTGTGCAAATCCTGCTTTCTTTTCAGGATCTTCTTCTTTCAAAGCCTTATCTATCACCACTTCTAGGTTCTTACCCAGGTGCGCATATTTTGGATGACGCTTGGGATAAGGAAGAGGATCTGGTTTTTGTTTGTAGGTTTCTTTTTGTGGAATAGGATAGGGACTGTCTACGTCTAATTTAAAATCGCTGATAAAAAAGAGGTGATCCCAAAGCTTATGTCTAAAGTCTTCTACGTTCTTTAAGTGCGGATTTAAAAAGCCCATCAGCTCAATCACAGATTGTGCTTGTTGCTGACGTTTCTCACGGTCTTCAATGGTCAAAAGGAACTCCACCATCTTCTGTACGTGGCGGCCGTATTCCTTCATTCCCAATAAGTTTCTGTCCGTATTATATTCCATTTGGTCACTAAAATTCATCTACAAATGTATGGAATGCCCACCGATGGCGGAAATTTTGTGTTTTAATGGAAAGTTATTGTCAATCGTTATCTTCGCAGCATGGAAGCTTTATTGCAAAAAATAGCTGGATTTAAGGAAGAAGTGGCTGCTGAAGTAGCGGGAACCGCCGATTTAGTAGAAGCATTCAGAATCAAGTGGCTGGGTACAAAAGGTTTGGTTAAAGCCATCATGGGAGAAATGAAGAATGTTCCTGTGGATCAGAAAAAGGAATTTGGTCAGATCCTGAACGAGTTCAAGATTTTTGTGGAGACCAAATTTGAGACCCTCAAAGAAAACGCTACAGGTGGTGCCGGAGCCGGTGCTGCTGCCATTGATTTATCCCTGCCGGGCGATCCTATTGCTGTAGGTACCCGTCACCCTTTGAACCTGGTTCGCAATCAAATAGTTTCTATTTTCAAACGCCTTGGTTTTGCCGTGGCAGAAGGTCCTGAAATTGAAGATGACTGGCACAATTTTGGCGCCATGAACCTGCCTGAAGACCATCCCGCCCGCGATATGCAGGATACTTTTTATATTAACCAAGACCCTGCTTGGTTGCTGCGTACACATACCAGCTCTGTACAAGCCAGGGTGATGGAAACCCAAAAACCACCCATCCGTGTGATTTGTCCAGGAAGGGTATACCGTAATGAAACCATATCGGCCCGCGCCCACTGCTTTTTTCACCAAGTGGAAGGCCTATATATAGACGAGAACGTGAGCTTTGCGGATTTAAAACAGACCCTTTACTTTTTTGTACAAGAGATGTTTGGCAAAGACGTAAAAGTGCGTTTCCGCCCCAGTTATTTTCCTTTTACCGAGCCCAGCGCTGAAATGGACATCAGTTGTTTAATCTGCGGTGGCGATGGTTGCAATATTTGCAAACATACCGGTTGGGTTGAGATCTTAGGTAGCGGTATGGTGCACCCTAAAGTGCTAGAGAATTTTGGGATTGATTCTAATAAATACACCGGTTTTGCCTTTGGTATGGGTGTAGAAAGGATTACCCAGCTCAAGTATCAGGTGAACGATCTGCGTTTATATTCTCAGAATGATGTGCGCTTTTTGAAGCAATTCACGGGAACTGTGTAAGGAATTCATTGATTTTCAGCAATTAATGGGAGGTTTTGAACTATAAGAGGGTTTTACCCC
>CAIZMD010000487.1 GCA_903933995.1 uncultured Bacteroidota bacterium | reverse complement strand
TCTTCCAATAATTGGTAAAACAATGCTGCAATCATCACAATACTGGCAGCTACCGGGGCATACAAATAACCTAGTGGCACAAAGGCTAATCCAGACATGAAAACCAAAGAAGGAAATGTAAACCCAAGTGTCAAGATGGTGTTAGAATCTGTATTAAATAACAACATCAATTTTTCAGAATAAAACAAACCTGAAGAATGCTCAAAGCCATGCCTTCTCAACAACCCCGAAATAATCACGTAGAAGAAGATCAGAAAAATGGTTAATATTTTATTCAGGTTCTTTGGCATGTTCACTAGTGTGCTGCAGCAGGTTCAGCAGCGTGTGCCGCATTGGCACTACTACTTACCTTGGTTAATCCATGGTTGGTTTTTTCCCAATAAAAAGGGTTGTATATCAACTGCCATAATCCCTTATAGGCAGCAATACTGTGCATAATCCAATACAGCGGGTTTAAAGCAGCAAATAAAATGAGTTCATAATACCTTCTTTTGAAAACGCTCAACATGTTCACGTAAATCATTAATGTATTACCTGCAACCAAGTTAAAAGTAGCTATGTATAAAATCCAATCTGGGAAAATGACTGTTACAAATGTTAGTTTCACAATACTGTAAAGCAATAGGAAACTCAACAATACCGGATACAACAAAAAGGTAATGCTGGTACCCGCAATAAAGAAGTTAAATCCAAGGAAACCCCTCCAACCAATCCTTCTAATCAATCGCGCTGGGTTACGCATATGCACCAAGGTGGTTTGCATATAACCTTTGATCCATCTAGAACGTTGTCTAATCCAGTTAAAAGGTTCGTTATTGGCTTCTTCTAAGGTGGTACTATTTACTACCCCTACTTTAAATCCTTTTTCAAATACACGCACACCCAAATCCGCGTCTTCCGTTACGTTAAAGGGATCCCATCCGCCCAACTCCATGAGTTTGTCAAACTTAAAGTGGTTACTAGTGCCTCCTAATGGAATAGGAATATCCAAAGACATGAGACCTGGCAACATATAATCAAACCAATAAGTATATTCCAAAGTAAACATGCGGGTCAGCATGTTCTCATTCTTATTAAAATAGTTTAAGGCTCCTTGTAAAACCACAAACTCATCCGGTAATTTACGGAAGAGCACCACACATTTTTTCAATTGATCGGAATCCGGAACGTCTTCTGCATCATAGATGGCCAAGTATTCACCCTTACAAAAGAATAGCCCATAGTTACAAGCTTTGGGTTTGGTTTTAGGCATGTGAAAGGGTACCACAATGGTCTCAAAGTTGGCCGGAAAGTCCAAGTTTCTTACCGCGTTCAAAGTCTTATCATCGTCTTCCTCAATTAAGAGTTTTACGTCTAGTTTACCCCTTGGATAGTCCAAACTTCTCAGGTTCCAGATAAGCTTACGAATCAGTTTATCTTCTTTATATACCGGTAATAAAATGGTGTATACGGGCAAGGTATTTTCAGGCAAAGCTTTTACTTCATCCTTGTTCACCATCTCATTCATCTCAGCCATGGAGCCCTTTAATGAGAGATAGAGTTTGAACAGGATAGTGAAGAAAAAAGCCACGCTAAACAATACATTCGAGTACATGGCTGTCTTCACAAAATTGATAAAGAGCAAAGAAACAAAAATGGCTATGGCTCCAAAAATGACTATTAGCTGAGGATCGGTAAAAGTAACCAGACCTGACTGTTCCGGGTCTTTACGCATGAGCGAGAACACGGATTCTTTTACATAGTATTCACCTCGCTTAATGTGTACCAGCCAGGTAATATCAAGGTCAGATGCCGCTACAAAAGTAATGGGCATCTGAAAGCGTACGGTTAATAAGGTTTTTAATTTCTCATCCTGAGGATCGGCAGCTGCCACCAATAAATGTCCGTCTTCTAATTTGCGCAAAGGCGCATAGAGCAAGGCATTTAACTCTAATAAGTCACACTGTTCTATATAGGACTCGTCCATTTCCTCATCCCTAACTGCAATCAATTCAAAACCCTCTTCCTCTAAAAATGAAACATATTTTTTCCGGGTTAGGAATCCAAAGTTCAGTGCTGTCTTAATATAACAATAGCCGAATTCAGTTGAAATGACTTCAATCTCCCTAAGCTTGTTTTTTTCAAACAAACCAACGGAAACCATGTTTTCTAATACTGATACTGGCATATTGGGTATTGAATGCTTTACAGCCCTGCATACAACAGGGATTTAATCTTAAAAATTCCATTGCCGATAGTTGAAACCGGCAATGGAAGAATCTTATTATACAATCTCCTGAGACTTCTTAACGCGTTTGCGTACAAAGAAGAAGCTAAATACAATTAGCAACAGGAAGATGATCAAAATAAAGTATTTGTATTTCTCCCAAAGTTCTAACAAGGTATTCTTGTCTCCTTTGTAGGTTACTAGTTTCTCGTCTTCTCTTAATTTAAAGAAGAAGCTACTCTTACCATCACTGGTAGTAATACACACATTACTCTGAATGGCTGATGCCTGACCACCAAAGCTCTTGATCACACTTTGGAAGGCGTCTTTTTGGGTACTATCTCCTAGAGAAGAAACCAACAAAATAGTACTATTGGCTTGCCGGAAAATCTGCGCTATTCCAGAATTGGAGAAGTCATTAAAGGAATAAGATGTTTCCCCATCTAAGTCTTTATAGAGCTGGAAGTCTCTATTAAACTGAATAGGCATATTGCTGAAGTTCTTGATAAAAGGATCAGCTCTTTGCAAGAGTGCAATCACATTAAATCCTTTCAAGTCATTCATGGTGGTTTTATCAGAAGGAACCAATTGTGGTAGAATCATGGCTGCATTCAACAAAGAAGCCGCATTAATTTGGTAGATCAATTCACCTACAGCAGAAGTACTATGTTGGTTCAATTGAGGAGATACCATGATTTTCAATGGACGCTTTCTAAACTCACCTGGATAGTTAAAGAAGTTGTAGAACTCGGTTGCTTGTTCACCAGAGAAAGTAATGGTAGAAGTTCGGCTATTGATAAATCCAAAGAAGCTAGCGAACCCATCTTTACAAACACTATTGCTTGGGTGAAAACGCATTTCCACCACCAGTGAGTTTACCTTGGTAAGCAAATAAGGCGGCAGGTCAATATCGTTGTTGAAATTGTTCAAATCCGCTAGTGAAGTGGTATATACCAGGTTATCATTTAAGTATACGTTTAAGAAACCACGGTCATTCTCGCGCAGTTTTGAGAACAATGCTTCTAAGTGAAGGGTCAATTTTTTAGGAATAGCATTGTAGTCAATTAGGTTAAAAGGATAGTTGGTGTTCAAAGCCAATACCCCTTCCATGAGTGCTGAAGGAATACCCAATTGTTCTAGGGTCAATACCTGTGGTAATACGCTGTTCTCAGCTGTTTTAACTACGGTATTATCAACAATTAATTTTTGAGAGAAGGTACTATTTAAGATGGTATAATTACTTAGTACATTAATGGCTTTTTTATACCCTTCTTGGTCTGCACCAGTAACCACTAACACTTGGTTCCCCTCTGGCCCTAAAGCTATGATCAAACCCTCTCCTTTTTTCAGGGCTGGCAATTGACGCTTGATGGTTTCAGGTAATTTGTTTTGCAAACCAACTACCAAGGTATTGTTCAAAGAATCATTGGCATTGTACAAAGTGGTACCCACTTTCAATTCCTTATTATTCTGTTTTACTATAGAATATAAAATACCACCGGCTAATACATCATCTAAGTCAGAATTAGCAGATGTAGCAACTGTTCCAAATTCTTGAATGGTCTCTTTCATACTTCTTTGGTAAGAAAGAAAGGGCTGTTTGTTGGCAGCAAAATAAGAGGTATTTCTAATGTTGATCCAAACGGCAGGGTTATCAATATCCTTACAGATCTGATCATCAATACTCATTTTAACCACAATCTTCAACTTCACAAATCGTCCGTCTGGCTGCACGTATTTCTTACTCATGGGTAGGATAATGGTAATCAAGGAGTCCATTGACTGACCAATAATCCTTTGAGTATACACGGGTGCATCTTTCAAAGAGATAGTAACGGTAGAAGTGTTGGGGTTCAACACCTGAGAAGGTCTGATATACAATACCAACTTACTATTCTCCATATCGTCATCAGGCTTCACCTTCACGAAGTAGGTGATAGATCCCGTGATACCGTAGATGGATTGGTCCCGGTATCCCATGTCTTCGAATGTCCTTTGCACGTTCTGGGACCATGCTAGTGAGCAGGCCATCAGGAACAGGGCGGAGAGTAGGATTCTTTGCTTCATAACGTTATATTTTATACTAAGCCAGTTTGAACTTGATTTTAAAATAGTTTCCATAGGTATCGTTGCTATTATAGGTGAGTTCACCACCCATGTCTTCAATCATTTTCTTAGAAACAGAAAAGCCCAAACCTGATTGGTTGGTGGCCGAATCATGGCTATTGGGGTTCTGTAACTTATTAAAATATTCTGTGAGTTTACCCATACCAATGGGTTTGCCCATATTGATTAATTCTATAACACAATAATTTTCTGATTCAGAAGTATGAATGCTGATGACCGTAGACTTTTGAACAAAACGGATAACATTGCTCAACAACTTGAAGAGAATATGTCTGATAAAGATTCGGTCTAGGTTTACCACCAATGGATTCGGCGATAGGTTCACTTGCAAGCTAATCTGCTTCATGCTTGCTGCATCAACTAGGCTAATGGCTGCTTTTTCTACTTCCGGAATAATATCAAAATCTTCTAGGTTAAAAGTTACTTTACCAGTATCAGCGTCTGCAGAATCAGAAAGCTTTTGAGACAGATAATGCAGTTTTTCATTACCCATAGTGATATAACTCAAAATCTCCTTCTGATCCATGGTTAGGTTAGAAGAAGTTCTATTGATCAGGTCTATAGAAATCTGGTTAGATCCAATAAAGTTTTTCAGGTCATGGATCATGATATTCAAGGTATTCTGCCTGTAGTCACTCAATTGTTTTAAGCGCCTATTGGCTTCTTCAATTACTTGGTGTTGGTCATTGATCATTTCATTTTGTTCCAGCAAGCGTTTGTTAGACTCTTCAATAATCAGGTTTTTCTGAATCTCCCTTCTTACAATCAAGTAACGGTTATGGGCAATCAAACAAGAGAAAGAAGAAATTAAAAAATAAACGCCTCCCCCATTTCTAATCAGACCCGCATAGCCATCATCCCTACCCGTAATGGAATACAATAAAAGAATAATCACATAGGTAAGCCCTACGTGCATCATGCTATAAATGGGTTTCCAGAAGATGGTGGTATTTAGCAAGAGCACCATGACAGATGCCAACATATAATAAGGCATGGAAGCAGAAGCCGGCAAAATACCACAGGAGAAGGCTGCCAAAGCCAAATTCACTGCAACAATCAAATTCAGTGAAAGCAAATAATTCCAACGTTGTTTGCTTCCGAACCAATAAATCAAATAAGAAACAGCAAAACAGACCACCCTCAGGAACATGTAGTTTACCCACTGTGGTTTGGAGAACAGCAGGTCTAATACCCAGAAAAGCGGTAGGGAGAAGAGCATGGTCCAGATGGCTACGTTGGCATAGAACGTACCATTCTTTTCCATTTCCTCCTCAAACTGCTCAGGAGCAATGTTTACATAAGGGATTTTATGATAATTGATCATTTTTTGCTTAGGGTACCCAACGGTTAACGGATGATCAACTGGTCTATGGGCCCCAAATTGACCGCTATTTTCCAACATGGCTGGTTGTAGCTTACACATAACGCTCAAATAGGGGCAGATATTAGAAAATGCGAAAATTTTTTTATACGGTACGCCAACTTTCAGGTATGTTTCTATCTTCACCCTACAATTTATACTATGCAAGAAGTGCTAAACATCAACGGAATTTCCAAATCCTATGGCCCTATTAAGGCATTGCAAAATGTTAGTTTTCAGGTGCCACAGGGAGCTGTATTTGGATTATTGGGACCAAATGGAAGTGGCAAAACCACCCTATTAAGTATCATATTAGACATACTAAAGGCCGATTCTGGCAGTTTTGCTTGGTTTGGACATCCTGGATCTCCTGCCACCCGCAAACAAATTGGCTCCTTATTGGAAACCCCCAATTTTTATCATTACCTCTCTGCAACGGACAATTTAAAAATCACCCAGGCCATTAGTGGTAGGGGCGATGCGGCTTCTATTGATACGGCCCTAAAAATTGTAAAATTGTATGAACGGAAAAATAGCAAGTTTAGCACCTATAGTTTGGGAATGAAACAAAGATTAGCCATCGGCGCAGCCTTATTGGGCAATCCAGATGTGTTGTTGTTTGATGAACCCACCAATGGTTTGGACCCTGTGGGGATAGCCGAAATTAGAGAACTGATTAGGGAATTGGCCAATCAAGGCAAAACCATTATCATGGCCAGCCACTTGTTGGATGAGGTTGAAAAAGTTTGTACCCATGTGGCCATTATGAAAAGAGGGAATCTCTTAACAGCTGGTCCAGTTGATGAAGTCTTGGCCAATGAAGATATTGTAGAATTGGGCAGCCAAGACTTGGGCGCACTGGAAAGGATTCTGCAACAATACCATGGAATCACGCAGATTAAAACAACGGACCATCAATCTTTACAAGCTTTCTTTCCTGTTGGAACCGCCAGCATGGAAGCCATTAATCAGCATTGCTTTGAACAAGGCGTGGTGCTGAACCAATTGACTTTGAAAAAGAAAAGCCTTGAAACCAAATTCTTTGAATTGACCAATGACTAACACTAGCAATATGAACCTATTAGCACTTGTAAAAATAGAATGGCTGAAAATTAAAAAGTATCCAGCTTTCTGGTGGATGTTTGGTATTGTGGCACTTACCTATCCTGGTACCAATATGATGTTTTACTATGGATATAGTGAAGGCACCAAGGGTAAAGAAGTAGCCAGTAACGTAGCCAAAATGTTATTGGGCAATCCTTTTGCCTTTCCTGAAACCTGGCATACCGTTGCATTTTTGTCATCTGTATTTATCATGATCCCAGCCATCTTGGTGATTATGTTGGTGACCAATGAATACAATTACAAAACCCATAGACAAAACATCATTGATGGTTGGAGCAGGGGGCAGTTTGTTACCAGCAAATTATTTGATGTAGTAATTATTTCAATGATCAGTACCATACTGTATACTGCAGTAGCATTTAGTTTTGGAGCCTGGGCTGATTATGATAATATTGGTAGATGGGCAGAACAACTGCAATATATTCCACTCTTCTTCTTGCAAACATTTGCTCAATTAACCATTGCTTTTCTTTTGGGATTCTTGATCAAAAAAGCATTTATTGCCTTGGGTATTTTCTTTTTCTATAACCTGATTTTAGAAAATATTGCTGTAGGATATGCCAAATTCAAATTAAACGATCTTGGTAAATTCTTACCCTTTGAAATCTCTGATAGGATAATTCCATCGCCAGCCTTTATGTCTAGGTTTGGTAAAGACATGAAAGAAGCTTACGAAAAAGCATTGGATGCCATTCCCATGCATATTGCGCTAACGCTGATTTTAACCGCAGCCATTTGGGGCTTTTGTTATTGGAAGCATAAACGTAGAGATCTCTAAAAGGGTTAGTTGATTTTTTCTTGAGACCTATTTATCTGATTGAACCAGCTCTTCCAAAGCTTGGTCAACGGTGGGGTATGTGTATTTGAATCCAGCGCTTTGAACTTTGAAACTATTCACTTTGGCACTTTTCAATACTTCAATACTCATTTCACCTAGCACCAATTTTAGTAAGAAAGCTGGCACATGAAATGGCAGAAAAAAACTGCCTTTCATTTTCTTGGCCAGGGTCAACATAAATTCTTTGTTCGTGACTGTTTCAGGAGCAACCGCATTATAGATCCCATTAAACTGTTGATCATCCAATGATTGTATCAGCAGGTTACAGAGGTCATTGATATGAATCCAACTAATAACTTGTTTACCCGAACCAAGTATGGTAGCAATCCCAAATTTTACAGGCTTTTTAAATTCTATCATAGCCCCACCATCATTACTTAAAACAATCCCAAATCTAAAAATCACCAATTTTTTTCCTAGTGTTTCAACAAGTTTAATAGCATTCTCCCAAAGCCTACATGTCTCACCTAAAAAGGCGGTGTCTGCTGGCGCATCTTCCATAAATCCCTTATCCAAACTCTTTGCGGTGTCTGGTCCATACCAACCAATACCAGAAGCAGAAACCAAGGTCTGTACTTTGTTGGGAATGGTTTTCAACGCATGAACCAAGAGTTCACCTGACTGCACCCGGCTATCTAAAATTTCTTTTTTACGCGCTTTGTTCCAACGTTTATCTGCCACACCAGCTCCTGCTAAATGGATAATATGATCTGCTGCTGCAATGGCTTTTGGGTCAATGGTTCCATTGGGAATATCCCATTGGCAATAACTGATATTGGGTTGATCAGAACTTTTGGGGTTCCTGGTTAAAATGACTACATGATGCCCTTTTGCAATTAACACTTGGGTAAGGGCGCGGCCCACCATTCCTGTTCCACCTGTGATTAGAATATTTGCCATACTGCAAGTTAAACTGGTTTTACAGAACTAACATAAAAAACCCCCGGAAGCTATTCCGGGGGTTCACAACTAAATCA
Source organism: uncultured Bacteroidota bacterium (assembly GCA_903933995.1). GTDB lineage: Bacteria > Bacteroidota > Bacteroidia > Chitinophagales > Chitinophagaceae > Sediminibacterium. Next base: position 2,032 of record CAIZMD010000487.1, on the reverse strand, counting down.
CCATGTTGAGATCAAAGCTAGCAATCGTTAATCTGGCTTTTTTCCATCCAGAAAGGTATTGATGGTAGAGAGTTGGGTTTGGTTATTGGCATCTTTTCCAACAGTTACCTTACTGTAGAAATTTTCTACAGAAGTTAAGGTATTACCAAACAACTCCATATTCCTGCGGATATACGCAGGTACCGAATCAAATTCATTGTTGGGGTCGGTAGTGTTCATGTTAAAAGACAGGTTACGCAGTTTTTGAATGCGTTCTGCTGCCCTTCTTTTTTGTTCTTCCGACTCGTCTAAATAAGCGTCTTCCTGTGGAATAGAAGCCTGCACGGGTGCCACTTGTGGGGCAGGTGCAACTTCTTCACGCATAACCAACTGCATGGGTTCTTCCTCTTCCATTTGTACTTGTGGAGTAGGTTGAATTACCGTTACTGCTTTTGCAGGCGCTTGTTCTTGAACTGGTGCAGCAACAACCGGTGTAACTACTTGCGCCACTTGAACAGGTGCTGGTGTTGTTACTGGTGTTTCTGCATAAATATTATTGGGTTTGCTCAAACCAGAAAATCTATTGGTATTCACCACAGCTGGTTGATCAGAAACCGTAAAGTTCACTAATTCTTCTAATTCCGTTTTAGCAATAGGCTCAGGTACTATTTCCATTTCAGGAGCTTTCACCTCTACTGTTTCTGGAAGATCCAAACTCAGTTCAAAATGAAATACCTCATGTTCTTCCTTAGCATCCAATGCTGCTGAAACAATTGGCTCCACCATATATACCGGAGCTTCCACTTCCAGAGCAGACTTATAAATAGGCATGTCTAACAGCTCGTCTGAATCCTGTAGACTTGGCTCAAAAGGGTCAATTTGAGGTTGGGGATTGGCTGGCTTTGCAGCTACTGGCATTTTAGGTTCTGCGCCAGCAACGTCTAAAGTCATGACAATTTTCTCTTCTACTGGTGCTGCTTTTTGAACAGGCACGGGTTTAGAGAATGGGTCTTTGTGTTCAAATCCAGTTGCTATTAAAGTAATGCCAATTTTCTTATCCAATGTTGGATCATAGCCCATACCCACAATTACGTCGGTGGCTTCACCAGCTTGCATACGCAGGTAATTATTAATGGTCTCTACCTCGTCCATGGTGCATTCGTGTTCACCTTCTGCACTATTGATATTGATGAGAATCCATTTAGCTCCTTTAATATCACTATCGTTCAATAAAGGAGAACTTAATGCTTCTTCAATGGCGCGTTGTGCCCTGTCTTCACCTTCAACTTCACTCTTACCCAAGATGGCTACACCACCATTTTTCATCACGGTGCATACATCGGCAAAATCCACAATAATATGACCACGGCTATTGATGATATCAGTGATACATTTAGCAGCAGTTGCCAATACATTATCGGCTTTGCTAAATGCTTCTTTCATTTTCAGGTTGCCATATTGCATGCGCAATTTGTCATTACTGATTACCAGTAAAGTATCTACATAGGGTTTCAATTGACGGATTCCCTCTTCTGCTTGTTGTAAACGTCTTGGTCCTTCAAATCCAAATGGTGTGGTAACAATACCCACGGTTAAGATTCCCAAGTCTTTACAGATCTGAGAAATAATAGGAGCACCACCTGTACCAGTTCCACCACCCATACCAGCGCAGATAAATGCCATTTTGGTATTTACTTCTAGGATCCTTTTAATTTCTTCCAAGGATTCTTCGGTAGCTTTTTTGCCTACTTCAGGATTAGCACCAGCACCCAGACCCTGGGTCAAGTGTGGTCCAAGCTGGATTTTATTAGGAACCCGGCTTTGTTCAATGGCTTTGGCATCGGTGTTGCAGATAATAAAATCTACACCCTCAATGTCTTGGGCAAACATGAAATTGACTGCATTGCTTCCTCCACCTCCAACACCAAGAACTTTGATGATAGAAGATTTCTGTTTTGGAAGATCAAAATGGATCATAAGGAAAGGTTTAGATGGACGTACTGTTTTCTCGGGGGGTACTGGATTGATGTATTAACGAAAAAAATTAATAATT
>CAIZMD010000486.1 GCA_903933995.1 uncultured Bacteroidota bacterium | reverse complement strand
TATGCCCTAGCCGCCATTCTCTTGTAAACTATTGCCAAATACCCTGCTAAAATTTTTTACAGCAAGGACTACTTGTTACATTTAGTGTACAAATGATTTGTTATGCCCATAAGAATGGTGGATGATCCCAATGATCAGGAAAATAATGATGATGGTAGTGGCGGAGGTGGAAACTCCGGAAGAGGCGGTGGTGGAGGTTTGTTCAACCTACTTCCACTCATCATAGGATTACTGTTTCGCAAAACTTCATTATTGTTGGTAGTATTGGCCATTGGTGGTTTTGTTTTTTTGAGAAATGGTTGTAGTGGTATGAGCAGCATGCAAGATGTTGCCCAGTTGGCCACTGGTGGCATTTTGGACCCCAAAGAGTTTGATAAGGCCCAAGTCTATGAGGGATTGGATGAATCTAAAAACGAATTGCCTGAAGCTGTGTCCTTATTAAAATATGCTCCTAAGCGTTTGAATCAAGGTCATCAGGGTTCTTGTGTGGCTTGGAGTAGTGCTTATGGAGCCAGAACTATCTTACAAGCCGTAAGCACCGGAGAAGATCCTAATCAACTGGCTTTTAGTCCCTCTTTTTTATACAATCAAATTGGTCTTAGCGGATGCCAGGGCAGTTATATCATTCGTGCCATGGAAAACATGACACAGGTAGGAGCTGTTCCTTTTAATGAATTTCCTTATGATGAAAATGATTGTAGCCGTCAACCAGATGGTTCACTCAAACAAGCCGCCCAGCAATTTAGAATGAAGGGGTTTAATAGGCTAACCGATGGGGAAAGTACTAGGGGGTTGAATTTGCACGCCATAAAAGAACATTTGGCCAAGGATGCACCCGTGGTGATAGGCATGATGGTTGGTGGTTCCTTTATGCAAGAAATGGCGGGCAAGCAAGTTTGGGAACCCAATAGCGATGACTATACCATGATGGGTTTTGGAGGTCATGCCATCTGTGTCATTGGATACGACGATAGAAAAGAGGGTGGCGCATTTCAGATCATGAATTCATGGGGTTCTGATTGGGGGATTAATGGGGTGGCTTGGGTTAAGTACAAAGACTTTAGAAGATTTGTAAGAGAAGCTTATGGGCTAAATCCGCTTCAAAAAACAGGAGATGCGGTTGTGGGAAACTTGAGCTGTAGCATTGGTTTGGTAGACGCTAATACTAAGGCATATTTGCCCCTTCAACTGGCTGCGGGAAATCTGTTTGAAACAAGCAGTCCCATAACAAAGGGCACTGGTTTTAAAATAGAAGTCAAGAACAATACGGATTGTTATGTCTATGTATTAGGAATGGAAACAGATGGTAGTAGTTATGTGTTGTTTCCTTATCCCAGCAAGGATGATCCCACCAAGACCAAGTTCTCTCCTTATTGCGGTATCACGGGTTATCGATTGTTTCCAAAAGGAATGAAACTGATGGCCGATAGTATTGGAAACAAAGATTATATGGCAGTAGTGATGAGTAAGGAACCCATGAATGTGTTTGAATTAAATAAGGCCGTGAACCAATATCAGTCTTTGGGTTTTGAAGCAGCCGTTAATAAGGCAGTAAAAAGAGAAAGCATTGGAGGCATTCGCTTTAACAGTGATGGTAAGATCATGTCTTTTGAAACCGATGTTGCAGATAAAAATGCGGTAGCTTGTATAGTTGCCATTGATAAACAGTAAAATTCAGCGTTGTGAATCCCAAATTTGAACGATTTCAGAAAATCATTTTGCATCCTGTGAAATTTAGGTTCTTTCTCTTGCAAAAACTACCATCTGCATTGATAGCTGGTTTGCAGGTGCAAGAATTATCTAGTATGGAAGCTGTGATTACCGTTAAGCACAAATGGCTCAATCAAAATCCCTTTAAGTCTATGTATTTTGCTGTTCAATCCATGGCAGCAGAAATGAGTACGGGGCTTCTGGCATTTGGACAATTGTATCAAAGAAATCCCCAAGTAAGTATGTTGGTGGTGGGTATGGAAGCCAAATTTCATAAAAAAGCGGTAGGGAAAATTTCCTTTTATTGTGAAGATGGATTGGCCATTGCCAATGCCGTAGAAGCAGCAACACAAACAGGACAAGGGCAAACCATTCAATGTTATTCCATAGGCAAGAATGAAGCAGGAGAAACGGTCTCTGAATTCTGGTTTACCTGGAGTTTTAAAGCCAAATAAACAATCATCAACGAACCTTTAATATTGCTATCATGACAATCAGTTTTCATGGCGCCGCCAGAACGGTCACCGGTTCTAAACACTTATTGGTAACCGAAGAGGGGAAAAGAATTTTATTGGATTGTGGCATGTTTCAGGGCATGGGTAAGGAAACGGATTCCTACAATCGGGATTTTGGTTTTGTTGCATCTGAAGTGGATGTATTGGTTTTATCACATGCACATATTGACCATTCAGGATTGATTCCCAAACTAGTTTCAGAAGGATTTAGGGGGCAGATTTTTTGCACCCCAGCTACCAAAGATCTGGCAGCTATTTTATTAGAAGACTCTGCAGAAATTCAAAGAGCAGATACCAAGTTTATCAATAAGCGAAGGGCAAAACAGGGGCTTCCTTTGTATGAACCCTTGTATTCATTAGACGATGTGGCCTTGGCCATGACCCTGTTTGAAACCATAGAATATGGTCAATGGCATTCCATTATTGCCGGAGTTGAAATCATGTTTACAGATGCTGGTCATATTATTGGTAGCGCAGCAGTGACTTTAAAAATCAATGAAAAGGGCAAGACCACTAGTATTTGTTTTAGTGGTGACGTTGGTCGCTATCGCGATGTAATTCTACGATCTCCCGCCAATTTTCCAGCCGTTGATTATTTGTTATTGGAGAGTACTTATGGTAATAAGTTGCACGATGAAGTGTATAGTACACCAGACAATTTACTCAAGTGGGTGCAACATACTTGTAGCGTTAAAAAAGGGAAACTGATTATCCCTGCTTTTTCTGTGGGCAGAACCCAAGAAATTCTTTATGACTTAAACCAATTATCCTTAGAGAAACGCTTGCCCAAAGTACCTATTTATGTAGATAGCCCATTGAGTAGAGAAGCTACTGAAGTCATTAAAAGCTACCCCCAGTATTTTAATAAACGGATTCAAAAAGTGATGGAACATGATGATGATCCATTTGATTTTGAAGGTCTGAAT
>CAIZMD010000485.1 GCA_903933995.1 uncultured Bacteroidota bacterium | reverse complement strand
TAGATTGGTTGGCACTAGATTTAAAATCGTCTAGTCTAATGCTATACTCTTTACCTGCTTCTGTCATAGGTAGGTAATAAGTATATTGTTCACTCCATTTGCTGATACTACTTTTCACCAATGTAATCCGTAGGTTAGCGCCACTGGCTGCAGCTTTAAAGTTTAAGGTTTTATAACCAGAAAGATCAAGTTCAGCTCCACCACCTTTTAGCAATTTGTATACAGAAACAAAATCACTTGTAGTAGCACTCATTTGCACATTTCTAAACAAGGGAACTTCAGTTGGTTTTACTGTAGCTGCTGTAGCGTCATTGCTCACGTTGAACTGTTTGATCACCGTACTAGATTTGTTATAGTCAACATTCCAACTACCATCGGCCATGAATACTACGTCTTGTAACTGATTGTTGAGATACAAACTCAATGTAGCTTCATATGCATCGCTTACTGGGATACTTAATAAAGACTTGCCATTTGCACTTAAGCTAACTGGTACATTTCTCTTGGTAGTTACGGTACTATTCTCGTTGGCTTTTTCTTCTATCTGTACATAGCCGTTTCCAGCTCCATTGTTATTATTCAATGCTAGTTGCAAATTGGCTCCTTCTCTTTTACCAGAAACAATATAGGTTTTAGGTAAAGCTTCTGAAGCTTTTAAGGTATTGATTGGCATAATGCCTTTTAACCTGGAAAGAATTTCCAGCGTCATGTCTATACAGTAGTAAGGAGCAGCACCCCAAACCTGGTAATTATACAAAGTATCTTCTGCCTGGTAATTTTGGTTTAACCACTGAGACTGGAAAGAAAAACTATCTCTACCTTTTTTCTTACCAATGGTGAAACTAATCGCGTATTCAATATTACCCTTTGGTTGTTTTAAAGTGTAGCGAACAAAATTCAGGTTATTGATTTGGAAATGATCCATGCCCAATAATTCAGCACCTTTTAAACGGTCACAAACGGGTTTGGTGTGATCATACATGACTGCAATAGTCTTGGTAGCAAATGCTACTGCTCTGCACTCTTTATTAATGGTAAAGTCTATAGAACGCACTTCAACCGCATTGGTCATACTAGTAATATCAGATGCAGTACTCACATAAGCCGTGTAACCGCTATCCAACATCTTGGTTGGCATAATATCACTTAAAGAAAGACTGCTATTGGCAGAAACGCCCATTGCTGCATTTCTAATAGAAGTTTGTTGCAGTTTGGGTAATTTGTCATAATCCAATGGACCCTGTGTACTGGTTACCGCGTGGTTAAACATTCTTTTAGCCACTGCATCGCCCAAGCTCTTACTTTCTAATCCACCTGTATTACCTGAGAAAGAAATGGATCCGTCTTTGGTAAGAATTGGAATACTATCTAAATTTTTGATAGCAGTTGGATTACTGATAGTTGCAAAAAACAATAAGTCATTAAAATCTTCGTCACTGTCATATCCATCTCTTCTAATATCTTCCACACCAATTAAAATGCGATTGCTAGTGGTATCATTCAACATCACAGTATGTCTGCGCAAACTGGCGTCTGTTTCAGGATTAAAACGGCTATCAGAATAAATGCGCCATTTACCTTCTGTGATAGTACTATTAGATTCATCCCAACCATGTGCCAACAATACAAAACCAATACTGGTATTGGCCTGAAAATTTCCAAGGTATACTTTGTCACCAGGATTTAATTCACCACCAAATCCAGCTTTACTGGCATTTGGAAAAATAATGCGCACTTGAGAAGGTGTTGGAGCAGTACCCAATGGAGCGTTGGTTGGAAAAGTATAGTAGCCCAATATGTTTCTGTATTCGGCTCCTTCATCTACAAAGCTGATCCACACGTCAGAAGTAACGGTTAATGCAATGGTTTCAGGTCTACCTGCTGCAATTAGCCTAGGATTGTAAATGGGAATATTACGCCTCTCTGGTAGCGTAGCAGTAATATCTGTTCTGCATGCAACGCTTACAACATCTGGTTTGTTGAGAAGGTAGGAAGGTGTGCCAAAGCTGTTAAATGTTCCTATTGCTTGGTACTGGGCTTTAGCCGAGTTCACGCATAAGGACATAGATATAACAGCAGCCATGCTGAGTAAAAAATTTTTCATGTAAAGCGGTTAAGGGTGGAATTGCTAGTTCCATGAACAATGCTTTTAAATCTTTTACAAAGCTCCGGATGGGATTAGGCCGGGGTTGTAAGTGTAGCTACAGAATTTCTGTAGGGGATATTCTACACAGGACTTAAAAGTTTTTCTTGTTTGGTAACTATTAATTCATTGATAAGTCAAAACTAGACTCTTGCTTACTAGTGAGAAATACCAGCGTGTTTGTATTTATGAGAAAAGGACTCGATTTTATGTTTTCCTTATGCTTTAAAAATGCCATAAATTGGTCAGAAAATC
>CAIZMD010000484.1 GCA_903933995.1 uncultured Bacteroidota bacterium | reverse complement strand
GAATTACCTTTTCCACTAGTGTCTGATGAAGACAAGAAAATTGTAGACAAGTACAATCTCTGGGGTGAGAAAAAATTCATGGGCCGTACCTATATGGGTACTACCAGAACCACTTTCCTCATTGACGAGACGGGTAAAATTGTCAAAATCATTGCTAAGCCCGATACCAAGAACCATACAGAAGAAATTCTGGCGGCTTGGGCCGAACTTGGATAGTCTAAAAGGGTTAAAAAACTAGAATGCCTCCGATATCGGGGGCATTTCTGTTATAAAGCAGTAATTCTCAACCACAAATACACTAAAAAGCACATCTATACGTTTTAGAGGGAACATCGGCATCCCCTATGCAGAAAAAGAAAGAGCCACTGGCTCAAATTAGCTTGTTCATGCCACCCCCTCAGATTCCACCGAATGACCGGTTGCGTCTGAAAGAACTGCATGGTTATGGGGTCTTGGATACAGGCGATGAAGCAGAGTTTAATGATATTGTGGCCATGGCTGCCCGCATCTGTGACACTTCTATTGCCCTGATTTCTTTGATAGACGCAGAACGTGAATGGTTCAAAGCCAAATTGGGTATGGATGCCCATGCTTTTCCCCGCGATGTTTCTTTTTCTTCTCATTTTCTAGAAGCCAATAATTTATTTTTTGAAGTTTCTGATACGCACCAAGACGAGCGTTTTGCAGACAATCCCTTGGTAACGGGTGCACCCTTTGTTCGGTTTTTTGCGGGCATCCGATTGGTCAATAAAAATGGATTCACCATGGGTGCGCTCATGGTCATGGACCAAGAGCCGCATTTGCTTAATGATGACGAAATCTTTTTCTTGCAAACCCTGGCCAAGCAAGTCATTAAATTATTGGATCAGCATATTGTTAATAAGCAATTAGAACAACAAAGGATTAAGCTGCAAGAGCAGATGGAATTGCAGAACCGAATTCTTTCCATCATTGCCCATGATGTACGCAATCCGGTTGGTGCGGTAAAATCTATTATTGAACTCAGTAGTAAAAAACTATTGAGCAAACAAGACGCTGCCTCACTCATGCAAATGGCTGCCAAGCAAATTGATGGTACCGTAGAGCTGCTCAACAACTTGGTAGACTGGGGTTCTATGCAGATGAAGGGTAAGGGTGCAGAGGCGGAGAAAATTCACCTCTATACCTTGGTGAGCAATATGTACAAGAGTTTTGAAGTCATTGCATCGCTCAAGAGCAATATCATGGCCAACCTAGTAGATGATGATCTCTTTATTCATGCAGACATCAATGCCATGCGTTTTATTCTGCGCAATATCATGAGCAATGCCAACAAGTTTACCAAAGAAGGCGTGATCACGGTTTTTGCGCAAGCGGAGGGACAACAGATTGTTCTTTCTATTAGCGATACGGGTGTGGGAATGGACAAACAAACCTGTAAGAAATTATTTCACGGAGACCAGAATGAAAGCACGGCTGGTACGGGTAATGAAAAAGGATCTGGTCTAGGATTAATCTTAACCAAAGACTTTATTGAATTGCTGGGTGGTACAGTAAAAGTAGAAAGTGAAATTGGTCAAGGTACTTCTGTAACCATTCGTTTTCCCAATGAAATGGCCATCAATAAAAAAGCAGCATCGGCCCTGGCCTAACTAAATACTTGGTAGACCAATAAGCTCATCAAATAAGCCAGCCCAGTCATATAGACAAATTGAATCACGGGCCATTTCCAACTCTTGGTTTCTCTTTTTACAATGGCCAGCGTACTCATACACTGCATAGCCAATACATAAAAAATCATCAAAGAGAAAGCTGCAGGTAAAGTGTACACCGGACTTCCGTCTGCGTGCTTGGCCGATTTTAATTTTTGTCTAAGTGAACTATCATCGGTTTCTTCTACACTATACAAAGTAGCCATAGTACCCACAAATACTTCACGCGCAGCAATAGAAGTAATTAGGGCAATCCCAATCTTCCAATCATAACCCAATGGTCTAATAGCGGGTTCTATGCTTTGACCCAAAATACCCGCATAAGAATTTTGCAATTTTTCTGCAGACAATTGTTTATTCAGTTGTGCTTCATCAGCAGGTCTGGCCTGTATTTGAGCGGCATACTTGGCTTCTACATCGGCCATGCGTGTACCTGGTCCATAGGAACAAAGAAACCAAAGCAGCATGCTGATGATCATGATAATTTTACCCGCATCGGTCACAAATATCTTGGCCTTTTCTACCATGGTAATACCCACGTTTTTCCAACGCGGGGCCCTATAGATAGGTAGTTCCAAAATGAAGAAACTTTTCTCTTTAATGCGAATAGTAAACTTCATCACCCAACTCACAATTAG
>CAIZMD010000483.1 GCA_903933995.1 uncultured Bacteroidota bacterium | reverse complement strand
TTCAATAAAATTCAGGCTTTTTTCTTCACTCATGGATAGGTCATTTCTAGGCGGCAAATGTACAAAATAGATGGCTATGCCCCTATTCCATACAAGAACCCCGTTTTTGAGCATAAAAAAGCCGGTTCAATATTTGAACCGGCCAAAGAATATGATACGTTAAAAAAGGCAAATCTGCCCATCGATATCTCTAATCTGCAATGGTTACGCTGTTAAAGAATGCAGCCCCGTCTTCTTTTTTTGATTTTGGATCACCAGAATAAAACAAAACTTGGTGCAAAACAGAACCTATAAAAAACACATACCCATAGGCTTTTTTACCTTGTAACTGAGGAGCAGTTGAATTTGACCCGTCAATTTCCATATACAATGAGCTTTTCCCTTTGAATTGAGTTACTTCATCTTTAGCAAGGGTAGCGCCGCCCATTTGAGCAACCATTCCACCTTTCATTTGATCCCATAATCCATCACCCATTGAACTGATAACATCAGCGGTCAATCCCATAGCAGATAGGTCAAAAGACATACCCATATAAGCCATAGAACTATCTTTTTTAAAGGTATAGACAACTGCCCCATTGGGAGCTTTCATTTCTTCAGGTTTACCTGGAAATACTACTTTTACTTTTTCAGAAATAGGTTGAGTAGTTGATTGCGCAAATGCTGTAAAACTTAGTGATACAGCAAGGATAAAGGATAGTACTTTTTTCATGATTTGGTTTTTACGGTGAAAAAGTAAAACAAAATCTGTTTCAATTAAAATTTTGTTGAATATTTTATTCGATGCCTTTAATTTGATAATCCCTTAAAAAATGAATAGTTGCTACCATATCATTGTGTAAAAGTCTATCTACCTCATTAAAAGCAATGATTTTACGATAAGAATTCATGAGTTCTTCCAATATTGGGGAACTTTTCATAGGTCTTCTAAAATCAAGTGCTTGGGCGGCACTCATCAATTCAATAGAGAGTAATTTTTCTACATTATTGATCACCCTCAAACACTTAGTGGCTGCGTTGGCCCCCATACTTACATGGTCTTCCTGATTATTAGAAGATGAAATACTATCAACAGAAGCAGGGGTACAAAGCTGTTTATTCTCACTTACAATACCAGCAGCAGTATATTGAGGAATCATAAAACCTGAATTTAATCCTGGATTTTTAACCAAGAACAAGGGCAGCCCTCTTTGTCCACTAATCAATTGATAGGTTCTCCTTTCAGAAATATTACCCAATTCGCTCATCGCGATAGCTAAATAATCCAAAACCAAGGCCAAGGGTTGACCATGAAAATTACCACCACTGACAATCAAATCTTCCTCAGGGAAGATATTCGGATTGTCCGTAACCGAATTCACTTCCCGCATAAACACACTTAATACATGTTCAAAAGCATCCAAAGTGGCACCATGAACTTGTGGAATACAACGGAAAGAATATGGATCTTGTACCTGTTTGCCAGGCTGAACAGCAATGGCACTATCTGCTAAATATGACCTAAGTATCCTAGCGGTTTCAACCTGACCTTTATGAGCCCTTATTTGATGTATACTTGGATTCAAAGGCTCTAATATGCAATCAAAAGCATCAAAAGAAAGCGCACAAACCAAATTGGCCATCTGTATCAAATGCTCGGCTTTTTTCAAACAATACAAGCCATATGCACTCATAAACTGGGTGCCGTTGATTAGGGCAAGGCCTTCTTTGCTCTGAAGCGATATTGGATTCCATTGAAATTTGGCAAGAATCTCTGATGCAGCATACTTTTTACCCTCGTGCATCACTTCTCCCAAACCCAATAAGGGAAGACTCATATGGCTTAAAGGCGCTAAATCTCCTGAAGCACCTAAAGATCCTTGGGTATAAATTATTGGCAGTACGTCATTATTGTACATCTCCATGAGTCTTTTCACCGTATCTATCTGTACCCCACTATGCCCATAACTCAAAGATTTTATTTTAAGCATCAACATAAGCTTCACAATATCTGCTGGTACTTCTTCACCCAGCCCACAAGCATGTGACACTAAAAGATTGTATTGTAATTGTTCAATAGATGAGGCGTCTATTTGTACATTTTGTAAAAAACCAAAACCCGTATTAATGCCATAATACAACCCCTGACCATCCTTCATTTTACTATCTAAATAGTCTCTACAGGCAACAATACGTTCATGTGCGTCAAAAGTGATAGAAACTTGTTGATTAAAGTCTAACAAGTGTTTTACTTGTTCAAAGTGCAACCAATTACGGTCTAAGGGAAGATAATTATAACTCATGGCAATCTCGTTATCTCTAAAAATGGTAGAATTGGGCAAATGTCTGTAAAAGATGGGAGTTATAAAAAACAAAACGCCCTGGGTTGCCCCAAAGCGCCTTGCATTCATAAACCCACAAACTTTAATGAACTTGTACTAGTTTTTTAATGCCATAACTCCTATTCAGGTTAAATCCAAGAGAGAAATTACCCACTTTTAGAGCGTTTTGATTAGCAGATAATTGGCCAATATTGGTTGCACTTGATGCGCTAGATAGGAAGAATTGGAATATGTGACCTCCTGTGTCCCAGTCATAGCCCAAAGACACAACATCAGGAACATAATTTACTGCAGAAGCACTCTCGTCTAATAGATTTTTGTAACCATTTAATTGCCTAGAATACTCAAAAGTAATAGCAGTTTTGTTGGTTAATTTCATCCTACCACCAATTGCAATATTGAAAATATTATTGGTGTTGTTAATACCATAAGGCACGTAGTTGTAATGAACCATGGATGGAATTAATTGCAAAGAGAAGCTTTCGCTAAATTTCCGAGCAATCAACAATTGGTTTAAATAAGAGAATCTATTCCATGTTTGATCATCAGGACTTGGGCCTTCACTTGCATCAGCATGCATCAAAGAATAAAACGCCAGAGAAATAGGAACATTTTTTTGACCTGTTTGCTGTTTCAAGATTTTGAACTTGGCCCAAGACTCAAATTGAGCATTTCCGGTTGTAGCCAAACCTAGGTTTAACCAATCAGTAAAAGAATAGTCAAAAGACATATAAGTGTTGGCAAAACCAGAGTTCAAACCAAATAGTTGCGCCACATTTGTCCAGCCTTTCCCTTCTTTCCACATTTGGCCAAACCTATGGCTAATCATGAATTGAAGATTACCCTTACCTGTCATTTCAACACTAGTAAAGTTGATAATCCTAGAAGATTTAAAAGTAGCTGTTGTAATATTCTGCTTCACTTTTGAAGCATCCTCTTTTACAAGGTCGCCCAAAAGGTCATCCTGTGCATTTGCTCTTACAAAGAAGCTGCAAACCAGCATGAGAAAAATGATACGTTTTTTCATAATCGTATGTTTACTGATTGGATTAGTTTAATTGAAAAACAATATTTGCATCAATAGGTGTTTCGTCTGACAACTTAGGTTTCACCAAAGCAGGAATATCAATTGCATACTGATCTGCTCTAATTTTAAAATTGCAAGTGAATGTGGCAGATTTTCCTTTTACAACCAACTTAACGGGAGCTTTGAAATTCTGTGTAACACCATGCAATGAAACCTGACCTTCTGAAGACATAGTATAAGTACCATCTTTGGCTAATTGGTCTTTATTGAATCCAATCAATTTTCCTTTAAATGTTGCATTGGGAAATTTATTGGTATGCAAATAATTCTCATTGAAATGCTCTTCTAACAATGCATTATTAAAATGGAAGGTTTTCATAGGAACCAACAATGCCACTTCATTGGTTTCTACTTTGAGAACGGCCGTACCTTCTTTACTTACAGAAGCATAATCTTTATGACTCTGATCTTTATTAGGATTAAAGAAAATATTAGCGTCTCTGGTTTTATAAGTCTGTGCATTTACTACATTAGAAAGGATAATGAATAATAAAGCAAGTAATAATGTGATCTTTTTCATTTTTGTGGTTTTATCTATTTAAAAGTGGGTTTAAATTATTGAGGCATGCCTTGAGCAATCCAAGCAAGAAAGTTAGCAGTAGTTGTTCCGCTTAGACTAAGTGCACCACCCTTGTGACCACTAGCGCCACTGCTACTCATGATTTTGCTCAAATCATCTTTTACAGCAACCATTTGAGCATAGTCCAAGTTTGGTCCTAGACCGCCATGACAAGCACTTCCTTTGCAATCTGTTTTGTAAAGAGGTACAATATTAATGGTATAGGTTACGGGGCCTGTTACTGGTGGTGGAACATAATTATCCTTTGC
>CAIZMD010000482.1 GCA_903933995.1 uncultured Bacteroidota bacterium | reverse complement strand
GGCAAACATATTGGTGTACCTGGTTACATTCTCAGATTGGGATCCATTAATCAAACTATGCACCATGGCTTGCTTAGAAGGGTTCCAATATGTGGCCATTAATTTGGTTTTTAATTGGGCGGCTTCTTGTTCGTATTTAGCAGCAGCAACATTGTCATTCACCAATTTGGCACAGATGGCCATGGTTTCCAAACTTCTGCAAAACAATAATTGCTCAAAACTCAATGCGCCTTTCTTACTCAATTTATCGGCCCAGTCAACAAAGACCCAGTCTCCGGGTAAGCCTTCCATAAATCCGTCTTTGTTGCGTCTTCCCAAACAATAATCCATCAGGGATTGCATGCGGGGATAGAATTGGTTGATAAATGTTTTGTCTCCGCTGTATTGATAATAATCATAGATACTCAAGAACCAATAAAAAGTATAGTCCATGATGGTGTTTACATGACCTGTTACCGGATCCTTACCCCTTAAAGCCAAAATGGTTCTTGATACTGTTGGATTGTCAAAATAGAGATAATAATTCATCAAATAACTCTGATAAGCATCACCACTCCAAACCCATCTATCTCTTTTAATCCCGTCAATAAAAAACTCACGGCTATTCAAATGCAGGGTATATTTTGCTACTTCATAGATCCGGTTGATCTCTGGATCTGAGCAAGTAAACCCTCCACGTTCTTTTAGGTCTGCGTATTCGTGTAACATGGTCACTTCTGCTACTTGTATGCTAGGGTCTTTAACCACACGTGCATAACGGAATGCTTTTGAAAGAGGCATTACGCTATCTTTTTTGGCCACCCCATTTAACTGCAATACATCAATGGTAACAGCGCCTTGGTTGCTCATGGCTTCTTCCTTACTCTCCCCATAATAGATGGTAAGTTTACCCTTTCCTGACAAGCCATGTAGTTTGATAAATCCAAAAGTTTCCTTACCAAAATCCAAGACAAATTCATTGCCTTTTACTTGCCCGCTTACTGGCTTCATGACCGTGGTGGGTAATTTAAATTGGGAGGGTAATTTTTTGGGGTCGTCAAAATTCCAAGCACCGGCTTGTAACCATTTGGTGGCAGAAATATCAGAAGTTTTACCCGTCTCGTCAATCCATTCCTTGTCTTCAAAAGTAACCAACCAACTGGCATCAGAGACAATGGTTTTGCCCTGCACAAAAACAGCAGGAACCGTTGCTTGTGAAAAGACCTTGATATTAATTCGGTGCTTACCCGCTGGCACTAAGATGGTTTTGGGTTGACCCTCTATTAATTGGCCATCTAATTTTACATTATAAGTTCCTTCTGTAAAAATGCTGACTTGTTCAGCTTGAGTTGTTTCAAAGTCTTTGTGAAAATCCATGAGCACATAGTGCGCGTCTACTTTCCAGAATACGGGAAAGAAAGAACCCCGATCGGTTCTTCTATTTTGCATTTGATTACTCAACCAAATTTCATAGTCACCGGGGTACCAGATCCAGGTAGCTTTCTGTGCTTCAGAAAAAAAAGCTGTTAGCAGCAAAAAAGTCAACAAAAAATATCGCTTTAGCATCATATCAATTTTCAAAACTAAAATCCGTTAAAAAATAAATAGAGTGAGACCATCACAACTACCAAAGCAATCCAAACATTTCTCACCAATTTGGAAGGGGGAGCAATGAATTGCTGGGTAGTACTATTAGAAACAACTGGGGTTTTATCTATCAATGAAATCAAGACTGCTAGTACAAATAAAAAGGCAAAGATAAAAAAGGAGAGCAGCATATAATGGGGCCAGAAGCCATAGTCCTTGGCAGGTAATACCCATAGATACAATACCCCAATGCCCAAGCTGATGGCAGACCCAATTGATAGTGTGAAATTTACAGCGAGCTTACTGGTTCTTTTCCAAAACACGGCCAATAAAAAGACCACAGACAAGGGTGGTGCAATAAAGCCCAGCACCGCTTGAAATACATCAAAGAGATTGAGCCCTCGAATACTATCAATGGCCAATGCCATCATAATGGCAAATAGACAACCCACAATTACGGTAATTCTTCCTACTTTGACAATCTGTTGATTGCTGGCTCTAGGATTGATTTTCTTCACATAGACATCCATGGTAAACACGGTGCTCAAAGAATTGAGTGAGGAGCCAATGGTACCCACCAATACAGCAATCAAAACCACAATCACCAAACCATTTAATCCTGCAGGGAAGAGATTTGTTACCAGCACCATATAGGCTTCATCTGGATTGGCTAGATTGGGAAATAGTTCATAACAAAGAATGCCTGGTACAATAAAAAGGGGCAGGGAAAGAATTTTTAACCAACCAATAAAGCTAACACCCAGTTGACCCTGTTCTAAATTTTTGGCACCCAATACAGATTGCACCATGGATTGATCCGTACAGAAAAAAGCAATGGCCGCAACCGGATATCCCAACAAAATGGCGTGCCATGGATAATTTTTATCAGATGCAGGATGAATCAGATTCCAATATTCAGCAGGGGCTTTGTGAAACAATGCTGAAATCCCTCCTACTTTATTTACGCCAAAAATGACTAGGAGAAAAGAAACTGCAATCAGTAGAATCATTTGAAACACATTGATTCTGGCAATGGCTTTAAGACCACCTGCAAAAGTGAAGAGCCCTGCAAACAAAACCAAAACAGTAACCGATTGCCACATAGGAATATGCAGAATCTGACGAACGAGTACACCACCAGAAAAAAGCCCTAGTGATAACCATGAAATCAAAATTTTAATCAGGGCATACCAGGCCAAAATATTCTGTGTAGAATCGCCATAGCGTTTACCCATATACTCTGGCATGGTGCTCACTTTTGCAGCCAAGTACCTAGGTGCAAAAACCAGGGCCAAGAGCATTAAAAACACAAATGCATACCATTCAAAATTACCAGCAACAATCCCCGTGCTATAACCAATACTGGCAAATGCCAATAACATAGAAGGTCCCACATTGGTACCCCACATATTAAATCCAATGCTTGCCCAGCCAAGGGAATTACCAGCTAGAAATAAGGTCTCGTCTTTTTGTTTGTTGCCAAAGCTGGCGCGATAGCCAATGACCAAGAGCACCAATAAATAGATGACTACAATGGCTCCGTCTAACCAAGTAAGCTTACCTATGATATCATTCATGGCTTAGGGTTTTAGGATCCAATCCGTTTTCTTTCATGACTTCTGCAATCTGTACCGGTCTGCCTTCTTTAAGACTTTTGTCCATAGCGTGTAATACCGCAATAGTACCAATCCCTTCTTTTAAATCGGGATAAGCAGTAAATCCTTGTTCAATGCTATCCGCAAAATATTCCAAGTAATTCTGATACTCTCCCGCGTG
>CAIZMD010000481.1 GCA_903933995.1 uncultured Bacteroidota bacterium | reverse complement strand
TATGGCGTCTTTGGACAACCAATTAGCATTGCCCGTACTAACATGAATTTTTGCAGTTACTTGTGAGCCAATGGGAATTCTTAATGATTGGTTGTTGAAAAACACCCTTACGGTTTGGGTCTTGCTGTCTTTTCTATAAAAAGGTTCTACAAAATCAATCCTAGCTTCAAAATGTTTGTCGGGTGCAGTTTCTGGAAAGATCTCTACCAAATTACCTTTTTTTACCATTGCTACTTGGTTGGCATACAAATTTAAAATGGCCCATGCCTTATCAGGGTTCAAAACCTGAAATACGGTTCTTTCTTTTTGAACATACATACCTTCTTTCAATTCCAATTCTTCTGTTAGCTGTGAAAGATCTTTCATAGCTCCTGGTTCCTTTTGCATCTGGGAACCATTCCCTGCTTCGTGTATATGACCACTATAATTACTGTAAACAGAAATGTTGGCTTTGGGATGTTGGGTATTGATTAATTCTTGTAAGGCGCGTTCATCTAAACCTAGTAACAGTAACTTATTTTTTGCTGCTGCTATAAATGCGGTATTGGTTGGGTCATTTTTTAATAAGAACAAGAGGTTCTGTTGTGCAGTCATGATTTCAGGACTATAGATGTCCATGATTTTTTCTCCCTTTTCAACATGTTGGTATCTATACCTTACATAGAGTTTTTCAATTCTTCCGGAAATTCTGGCAGCAATACTTCCTTCATACCGAGTATCATATGCAATACTCCCAAGTGATTCAAGCAAGATTTCTTGATTCTTTGTTTGATAGACTGTAACTGGAATATTGGAAACTACAAATTGGTTAGTGGGTTTGAGTAGGTCATCTAAGTTCACTTCAGGACTGACAAATGGCTCTTTGATTTTAACCAAGGCCATACCACATTTTGGACAATCCCCCGGATGGTCAGTCCAAACTGAGTCTTGGGGCATGGGACAGTAATAGGTCATGACTTTTTCAGTAGCCAATTTTTGCCCTTTTTTCTTATTGATCCATTGACAGCTAGTCAATGCAAAAGCTAAAAATAGTAAGCTGATAAATTGTTTCATTTCTTTTCCATTAAGCGTTCAAGAGCCACCTGTGTTTTGAATACGCCAGATAATAGGTCTAGGTATTGTAGTTGTGTCATATAAAGGGTCTCCCAAGCATCATAGAGCATATATAATTCCTCTGTATTTTGTTCATAAGCCAACTGCATTGATTTGTAATTGTTGTTAAGGGCTGGGATAATTTCCTTTTCATACAATTGCATTTGTTTTTGCTTTAACAACCATTCATTGCGCATACCGCTTGCCATGCCACTATATTCATTGGCCAACATTTCTTTCTGACTTTGGAGCGCACTAGCCTTCCATTTTAAACTTTCTATATTGGCCTTATTCATCTTGGAAGACCAGTTGGTCAATGGCAGTTTTAGCATGCCCATTAAAGTGAATTGCATAGGGAGACCACCAAATCCAAACATATGTTCATAGCGTACACCAAACTGTGGTTTTAATGCCAACTTCTCTTGCTCCTGTTTTAAATAACTTAATTGAATATCTCTATCAATGGCACGCAAATCACTACGCTGTTGAAAAAACAAACTACTATCAAATACTACTGATCCATAATTGGCCAATTGGTAGCTAGTGTCAATATTAAAAACCGTTTGAGGATCTCTTCCCATTAAACTATTGATTCTAATTCTTTTTTCCAATATATCAGATTCATACATCAATTGCATGTTCTTTAAATTACCAATTGCCGCTTTTGCTTTATAATAGGCACTGATTTTATCCAATCCATTTTTATATCTAATCTCCGCGTTGCTAATCATAAAGCCAAGCAATTGTTGGTTCTGCTTTAGAACAGCCAATTTTTTTTGAAGAATAATCCAGTCAAAATAATTGGATTTGGCATCTTGTACCAGTTCATTTACAGTAGCATTTTTCTTTTCCTTCTCTACACTAGACATAGCAGACATATAAGCTTGATCTGCTTCCTGCTTTTTTTTATTGGGCAACATCTGTTGACCCCCAATCATGTATTGCCCCATACCATTTGTGACCGTGGGAGGCATTCCTGCCATAGCGGTTTCGGTTTTCTTCCACATGTTGGGATTATAGGGCGTCATGAAAAAGCCCGTACTAAATTCAGGTGCCATCCAAGACTTGGCCCCTTTGGAAGCCTCGTCTATTGACCTGATTTCATGTTCATACATTTTAACCACAGGGTGTTTGGTTTGAATGCTGTCAATGATTTGCTCCAACCCCAAGGTTTGGGCAGATAAACTGTTACTTGATACAAGTAACAGGCAGAATAGGGTTTGCTTAATGTTTTGCATGGATCAGTTCAATTTTACCTTTGCGTTTTAATTCAGCT
>CAIZMD010000480.1 GCA_903933995.1 uncultured Bacteroidota bacterium | reverse complement strand
CGGTATTGGCAGTTAAAGAAGAAATCATTGGGGACTTAGGAGTTGAAGAAGGGGGCAAATGGAAAGACTTGTTTGACATGAAATTGGAAAAAAGTAGTTACCATCCTTTTGAAAAGCGAAAACTACCCAATCAATGGTTGGACCAATACAATGTACTAAACCTACCTACTGTTACAGGTATCACAGTAAATGAAATTAGTACCAACCCAGAACGCATTGCTGAACTAAGTAAAAAATACCATGCTGAAATAGAAAGCATGGAAGGAGCTGCCTTGCATTATGTAGCAAGAGAAACCAATACGGCATTCTTGCAAATCAGGGCCATTAGCAACTTGGTGGGTGAAAGAAATAAAGCAAATTGGAAAATGGGTGAAGCCATTGGCAACCTTAATGAAACCATTTTGCAATATATTGACAAACTATATCAAATAGCTTAATTGATGATGCGTCTTAGTTTAGGATTCTCTCCATGCCCCAATGATACATTTATATTTGACGCGCTGGTCAACGGCAAAATTGATACGGGCGGGTTAGAATTTGATGTAGTACTTGAAGATGTTCAAACCCTGAATGAATGGGCATTAGCGGGCAAATTGGATATTTCAAAAATCAGTTATGGTGTTTGGCCGCTGGTACAAAATCAATATCAATTATTAGAAAGTGGAGGTGCGTTGGGAAAGGGAGTTGGGCCATTGTTAATTACCAAAAATCCAAGGGCAACATTGACAGATGTTGACCAAATGAAGATTGCGGTACCAGGAATTAATACCACTGCACATATGCTTTTTTCCATGGCATTCCCAAATGCAAAACAAAAACAATTCATGGTTTTTCATGAAATAGAACAAGCCGTTCTAGATGGCAAAGTGGATGCAGGTGTGATTATTCATGAAAATCGATTTACCTATCAAGACAAGGGTTTGTTGAAACTGATGGATCTTGGAGAGAACTGGGAACAAAGCTTGCAATGCCCTATTCCATTGGGTGGCATAGTGATGCGCAATCATTTTGAGCCATCGCTCCGCGATAAAATCAATGCACTCATCAAAGCATCTGTTCAATACGCATTTGCCAATTATCCAAATCTGGCACCCTATGTTCATCAGCATGCACAAGAAATGAGTGAGGCTGTGATGCGCCAACACATTGATTTGTACGTCAATAATTATAGCATTGAATTGGGTGTAGATGGTCACAAAGCAGTAGAATCACTACTTGGTGTTTATCAAAATATTCATAGCAACTAACCGCAGTATATTTCACACTGCATTATTTTCCAGCTTGCGGTTTCAATGCCTTGGCATATACTTCTAATACGCGTTTCCTGGCTTCTTCATGCACCACAATGGGTTTGGGATAATTGAATTCTTGAAACTCAGGAACCCACTTGCGAATATAGTTTTGGTCTTTGTCAAATTTCTCTGTTTGTAAAGCCGGATTAAAGACCCTAAAATAAGGGGCCGCATCACATCCACTACTACTTGCCCACTGCCATCCTCCGTTATTAGCAGCCAAATCAAAGTCTAATAATTTTTGGGCAAAATAAGCTTCTCCCCAACGCCAATCAATGAGCAAATGCTTGATTAAAAAAGATGCCGTAATCATGCGCACGCGGTTATGCATAAATCCTGTTGCGTTTAGCTCTCGCATACCTGCGTCTACAATGGGATAACCTGTTTGTCCATTACACCAAGCTTTAAACTCCTGTTCATTATTGCGCCATTCAATGGCTTCATATGCTGGTTTAAAAGATTTGCCCTGTCCAACATGGGGAAAATGCCAGAGAATCATGTGATAGAAATCGCGCCAGATCAATTCATTTAAAAAAGTTTCGCTCACTGCTTTTGCTCTTATAGCTAGGGCCCTAATACTAATGGTACCAAAACGCAGGTGTACACCTAATTTAGAAGTGCCATGATCAAGCCCTGGAAAGTCTCTGTTTTCTTTGTACTTGGCAACAATCTCTTTTTTCCATGCTTTGGCAGGAAAATGAATATTGGAGACAGTGAAACCAATAGATTCTAAACTAGGCAATGCCAGGGG
>CAIZMD010000479.1 GCA_903933995.1 uncultured Bacteroidota bacterium | reverse complement strand
CAGTTGGAAAGGGTAGACTTTGGAGTTCTACACCCATCAATTGGGGGATCACAAATAAGTTTGATGTGCCTGCTGTATTGTTTAGGAATTACCAAGGAATGCGCACCAAGGAATACAAAGACACACAATGGCATTTAAAAGCAACCAATAAAATAGCGCAGGATAAAATGCGGTTTTTAGTTGTTTTGCAAATTGGTAAAGATGGAACACTTACCAATATTCAAACGCTCAAAACAATTGAGGGTAATCAGAAAATTCAAATAGGTAACTGGACAATTGAAGCAAGTTTGTCTACTGAGTTAGCACCACAGTTACTTATTCAATCTAATAAACATAATACGGCTTTCTCTGCCTATGGAAATAATCTATTATTTAAATCAAACACATATTCAGGAACAGTTGAAGGGAGTTCAAAAATGGTTGAATTATTGAATGGTAAAATGAAGCTTGTAGAGGCCAAAGATGTGCCTTTGCCCGTGATTAGATAAACAAATAAAATGCTACAACAAATTAAACAGATGGGTTCTTTTTTGGTGATGGGTTTTCTCATGACTCAAATACCCATTTGTATTTTTGGCCAGGCTCATAAAAAAACTCCCAATATATTATTTGCCATTGCAGATGACCAATCCTATCCACACGCATCTGTATATGGTCAAAAATTGTATAAAACACCAGTTTTTGATAGCATCGCGCAAGCAGGTGTCTTATTTAAAAATGCTTTTGCAGCAGCTCCCCAATGTAGTCCATCAAGAGCCGCTTTATTATCAGGTAGACAAATCTGGGAATTGGAAGAAGCAGGTACTCATGCTAGTTTATTCCCCAAAAAATTTCCCGTCTTTACTGATGCTATTGAATCTGTTGGCTATTTTATTGGGTATACAGGCAAACCCTGGGATCCAGGTAATTTTAAAGATGCTGGATGGGTTCGCAATCCAGTTGGTCCAGAGTACAACAAACGGCAATGGACAAGCACACCAACAAAAGGCATCAGCAAAACTGATTATGTTGCCAATTTTAAAGACTTTCTACAAGACAAACCTTCTGATAAACCTTTCTTTTTTTGGTTTGGTTCACAAGAGCCACATAGGGTGTATGAACAGGGCTCAGGAAAAGCATCAGGCTTGAACATAAATGAAGTAATTGTTCCTCCATTTCTTCCTAATAATAATGTAGTGCGTAATGATCTCTTGGACTATGCTCTAGAGATTCAGTGGTTTGATCAGCAATTAGGTAAGATGTTGGCCATCTTAAAAGAAAGGGGAGAGCTGGAAAATACTATTGTCATCATAACTGCGGATAATGGAATGCCCTTTCCTTATGCCAAAGCCAATTTGCAAGAATTTGGCACCCATGTTCCTCTGACAATGGCTGGTCCATCTATTAAAAAGTCAAGACAACAAATAGAAACATTGGTGGGTCTGATTGATCTTGCACCAACTATTCTTGAAATTGCAGAAGCACCTGCCTTGCAAGGAATAGCCGGAACTAGTTTGCTTCCTTTATTAAAAGGTTCTATTTCAGATAAAAAATTATCTGCAGCCAAGCAATATGTTTTTACGGGAAGGGAAAGACATTCTCATGCTAGGCCAGATAATTTAGGCTATCCAGCAAGGTCTATAAGAACAGCAGAATATTTATTAATTGAAAATTTTAAAACTGACCGATGGCCATTGGGCGATCCTGCCCCAGCAAAAAAAACTGAGGTTCTTGGAAAGGGAGATATGAAACCCATTTTAGAGGGTTATGAAGACATTGACGATTCTCCTACCAAATCATATATGGTTCAAAATAAAGCATTGATCGCGTCTTTATTCCAAATGTCTTTTGAAAAGCGAAATGCTTATGAACTCTATAACATTAAAAAGGATCCTTATTGTATGGATGATATTTCAGGCAATGCCGATGTTAGTATTGTATTAGATAAATTAAAACAAGCATTGCATGCAAAATTGAAAGAACAGTCTGATCCAAGAATGACAGGCAATGGCGATGTATTTGACAGCTATCCTCGTTTTGGTTTGATGCGTCCATTTGATGGGTTTAAAGAAAGAGCTAAATATAACCCTGCTTACAAGCAATAAAGCAAATTGAACATGACCCATAAATACATTTATCGGCTACTTATTATTTCAGTCAT
>CAIZMD010000478.1 GCA_903933995.1 uncultured Bacteroidota bacterium | reverse complement strand
ATAAATGTGGAGGATTGGGGATAGATTCTTTTCCACGGTCGGTGAGAAAATAAATGAATTTTCCGTCAGCACTCCATTTTGGATTATGGCAATGGGTTTTGTCGGAAGTAAGGTCAAAAATAGATGCGTCTATAAGGTTATATACCTTGATCTGCTTCATCCTATTATTAGCTTTTTGGGTGAATGCCAACCATTTTGAATCAGGTGACCATGAATAACCATCTATGCCTTCCTGATTGGTTGAAATCTTTTTACTGACACCCGTAGCAACATTTAATATCAACATATTTGCTCCAAGGTCTTTATATGCCATCCATTTTCCATCAGGAGAGCTTACTGCTTCGTGTTTAAGGAGTTTTTCATTATTGGTAATTGGTCTTGACTTTCCTGTGCCATTAACAGCAAATTGAATAAACTGAAGTTCACCACTATCATCAGATAAGGCTATGATATTTTTTTCATCTTGACTAAAAACTGCATTCCGATAGCGTATCCCTTTTTTATCTGTAAAAGCTATCGTCCTGCCGGGCTTTACAGGTACAACAAATACACGTCCTCTGGCAGTAACCACCACATTTTCCCCAGCAATATCTGGATTAACCGAAGTAGTATAGGCTGAAATATCTTCCACCCATTTCTCTCTTAATTGCTCTAAGTCCGATGCCAAACGAATATCAATTTTGTTAGACTTTCCCGTTTCAATATCCAGCAACCAAAGGTCGGCAGCATGTTGATATACCAATTTGCCATTATTTAAACTGGCAGAACGAACATCAAACTTCTTGTGCATTGTGTGCTGTTTCAAATCAGTGCCCTCAGCATTCATAGACCAAATATTTTTGATACCATCTCTATCGGTAATGAAATATAACCGCCCTTTATGCCACATAGGATTGAAACTTTCACCCAAATGATCTTTAGTTAGTTTGACTGCCTCCTTGCCTTTTTCAAATTTCCAAATTTGACGAGACCAGCCTCCAGTATACCGCTTTATATGATCGTTTGAATTGCTGAGGGGTACGAAAAACCAAGTGCCATTCTCAGTTTGTATTCCATCATTTGCCTGAAAGAGCGGAATGACCGATCTTCTTTTTGTGTTCAAATCCAATGTAATTAATTGCTGATTGAAGAGCTTGCTATAAGCCGAAGACGTATAGACTAATTTTCCTTCAGGGGTCCAACCTATTGCCGTAGAAGGATCTGATCCAAATGTCCAACGTTTCGTGAAACCTCCATCAATGGGAATGGTATATACTTCTGTTGGACCTTCATAACTGGCTGAATAAGTGATAGTTTTTCCATCAGGTGAAATAGAAGGATGATGTTCTTCCTCTTCATGTGTGGTGAGTCGCTGAGCTAGTCCTCCATTAATGGAAACTTTCCAAATATCACCTTCAGATACGAACACGATGGTATTTTTATGAATGTCTGGATGCTGGTAGTATCCCTCAAATCCTTGAGCATAGACATTAATTAAGGCAAACGTTAGACTCACAATACATCCTAAAAATTTCTTACTAGTTAATTGCATATAGAAATCGTATCTATTTTTTAATCGGTTCTTATTTTTTTAGATTTTTTAATCGCCAAAATCCTGCTGCCGCAATCATCAAAACAAAAAGGCCAGTGTACAAACTTTCTAGAATACTTGAAGTATTTTTTATAGTAAAATACTGTGGATCTTGCTTTGTCCAATCTTCTTTAAATACGGATGCCGCTGTAAATATTTTTGGGTAAAATTTCATACGCAATTTTTCATGGTTAGCAGCACTACTATCTAAAAACTGCAAATGATTTTGCAGATTAGTTTTTGCTAATTGTGTATTGTATTGCAATGTGTACAAAGTGGGCAGGCAATACCCAAATTTTCTGCTTATCTCTTCCCTCTGCTGTAGTTTTTGCATAAACAATTCTGCATCTGCTCTTGCATCTGCATCACCCATGTGTTGCATTGCATAATACCACAACCAGTCAAAACCTTCATCTTTCCACTGATACGTTTTGTATTGCGGATATTCTTTAAAAAACATTTTTAATGTACTGTCTTTTGGAATATCCCATTTTTTATGATACCCATCCCGCTGTTTAAGCATGGTACTTAATGACTCTGGAACAGTATATTTTTGGGTGATGTAATTATTAATGGCCGCTGGTAATAATAAAGTAAGTAAGAGCCAGATACTTAACAGCGATATTGCATTTACAGCACTGCTTGTAAAAAAGGTCACTACCAATAATGCAAAAGCAAACCAACAGCTTACATACAAGCTATTCGATATTATAAAACTTACAAATGAATTATTAAAAGGTATTTGTAACCATGCAGCAGCAATAACAAATAACAGTGCTAGTACTAGTAACACAAATATATACGGAACAGCCATTTTTATTAACAAATACCTTGCTGTGTTTTTGCTTTGTGTTTTTAGCAAAGCCCAGGTGCCATTTTCTTTTTCTTCGCTATACAGATTATAGCACAATGAAATAATTACTAAGGGAAACAAATACAAAATAACAAAGCTCAAATCAAAGTTGCCCATCATTAACTGAAATGGGTTTCGGATGTCTGTATCATATTTCTGCCCTTCTAAACCCCTTATGGTATTTACTTGTATGCTGCTATTAATATCCCGTTGGCCAATGGCTAGTCCGGCTAAATTTTCCGTTGGGTTGATGTACGCAAATTTTAAATAGTACATCAGTAGACCAAATTCTTTGTTTTCATATTTTAATAACCGCTCAATATGTTCTTTTTGGTGAAGTGTGGTTTCTGCTATGGCTGCCTGCTGCTGTTGCAGAAACTTTTTGCCAATGCTAATGCTTATGACACCTACAGCAAATAATAATATCAATGAAGCCGTAGCAATTCTATTTCTTAAAAATATTTTTACAAGTAGTTGAATCATTATGCTGAAATAATTTTAAAAGTTTTAGAAACATGTAACAACGCCAACCATGAAACAATCAACCAAAAAAGCAATGCAAAAAGTGATAATACTTCTTTGCTTATAATTTGCCTTAGTGGTAAAAATTGATAATTAAAATCGGGGAATGCAGCAAAATGACTTTTTTCTACATGCATACCATGATTACCTTCTTTAGGCTTAACGTTGCTGATATATTTTGTTTGCAATTCATTCATGCGTTGAGCAAGGCTATAGCGGTAGGCCTCTGCCTGTTGCTGAAAATTAATATAGCTTTCAAAATCGCTGCCAGCCATAGCCATTGAATTGTGCTTTACCATCATAAATGGATTTATATAACCCATCCATTTACTTACAGCATTTTGTTGGCGATATAGATTGATTAAATCGTTGTAGTGCTTTACATAGGTTACAGCACTCAATCTTTCTCCCTCCCTACCTACAATGCCACCCATATTAACCGGTAAACTATCTACTGTACTAACACCATATTTTTTAAGTACACTATCTTTTATTTTTTTAAAGAAAGGGTCATCAGGGTTATGACTGTCACCTTGTTTCACAATATCTTTTTCAATAGCGGATTCAAAACGTAGTTTACTGGGTGATGGATAAATAATGCTACTAGCTAATTGTACAATTTTCGGCAACACAATAGCCATCATCAGCCAAATACCTAATAACTTCATCAATGAATTTTTGGCCGTATTGCTTTTTGCCGAAACAATAACAGTAACAGCCGAAACAACCCAATAAAAAATAATATAAAGTAGAGTGGTTAATACTAAACGGGATAATGTTTCTGCATTGGCAAAATCATTTCTTTGCAAAGTCATTAATAAACCGGTAACTATAAATGCAGGAATAAAAAACAGGCTGCTTATTATCCATAAACCAAATGTGCGGCCAGTTAGTAATTGAAAATTACTTGCCCCCTGGCTGCTGATAATTTTGAGGGTACCATTTTCTATATCGGCCGCTATACTGCCAAAACCCAGAAAGAAAATAATAAGCGGCAAAATAATTTGTAGTAGCATGGCAATACTTAGCTCTCCCATACGCAGCATACCTGTGCTAAAACTAGCTTCGCTATAGTTAACGGTATTTTGCTTATGAGCTTCTAAATACACCGCATTGCCGGCATAATTATCCAGCCCATAATCAAACACACTTAATGGATGCTTAATTCGTAAAGCAAAACTGCCAAAATGCGCCATGCGGTGCGGATGCTTATCCGGATTAGCTTCCCAGCTTTTACGTATCAGTAGCTGATACTGCTGCTGCATGGTATTTTGTTTGGTGAGGTAGCTGTTACCAGTAACGGCAGCATATAGCAGCAACCCAAAAAATACACACAGCAAAAAATAAAATATTTTTTGTTGAAAAATATTTTTTACAAAATGTATTACAATTGTTTTTGTAATGGTATTCATCATAAAAATTGTGCTTCTGTTAAAAGTGGCAGACAATACAATTGTATTGCCTGCCTGATTAAACCAACTACTGCTTATGAAAATCTTTCTATCTATTAAAATCTGTACGTGGCTGTGAGCATTACATTTCAGGGCGCTCCGGGAAAAAGGCGTAGATAATTTTGTGCCCCAATCCAATATGTTTTATTAAAAACGTTGTTTATGTTTAAGGCCAGTTGCATGTTGCTTTTACCAGGTGTGTAGTAAAATGCCATATCCAATAATGTATAGGCCGGTGTTTTAAACGAGCGATCAAACCACGGAATACGATCGCCATTATGCTGTAGCCCAACACCAATGCCAATGTCTTTTAATTTTGTACCATTAGTAAAATTGTAACGGGTCCAAAGATTGGCGCTGTTATAAGGTGTATTTTGTTTTCTGGCACCTTTTAAAGCGGGGTCATTATCCTCTACAATAATAGCATCAATATAGCTGTACGATGCATTGATTTGCCAGTTGGGCATTAAGTAACCTGCTACATCAATTTCAAAACCTCGGCTGCGTTCAGCACCTCTTGTAACTAGCGAATCGGGGAAAGTTGGCAGGTTTGCATTTAATAACAAATTCTGTTGATTAATTTCATACACTGCTGCATTCACACTAATTTTTCCTTTTAGCAAAGTTGCTTTGGCACCTATTTCTTTTAAATCGCTTATCAATGGTTTAAACCTTGCGGCTGATTGTGTTGTCCAAAAATAGCTGCCCGTATTTGGCATTAATGTTACGGTATTACTCTGCGGTTGATAACCTTCTAAATATGTAGCATACACATTTATGTTTTTAGTGGCAGCATAGGTTAATCCAATACGGGGTAATAATCTTTTATTGGTAAAACTTAATTCGTTCGGTGCTTCGTAGTTGGTAATATCATTAAACCAGTCATGCCTTAATCCAACTAGTAAAATAAATTTATTCCAGCGAAGTTGCTCCTGAATGTAAATGGCATTTGTAGTGGTTAAAGCCGATGGAATAGCCACCCTACTGTTCATGGTATAATCATTTACATTACGAATGGTATAAGAAGGATTGGCTAAATCAAAATAATTTACGTTAGGCCTTGGTAAGATTTTACCCCCAACATTTATCAATTGATAGTTGGCAGCATTTGCTCTTACAAAAGTATTGGCTATGGTACCATTGTTTAGTAAAAATCCTCTAGCTGCATTTTGCCCACCTCCTTTAAATTTTTCCCAACTGCTCAAATCGTACCCCACCAGCAATTGATGTTTTACTTTGCCTGTTGCAAAATCAAAATTGAAATAGGCATTCAGGTTATCAATATTCCAATTTTGCTTGCGCTGAACAAATTGCATGCCTGCTAACGAAGTAACAGGTGTGTTGGTAGTATCAACAGCAAAGGCATTTGTAGTGCGGTGTTCTTGCAAATCTTCCTGCCAGGTTTGTTTCATATAAGCCGCATTAAAACTAATGACATTATTAAACTTGTGGCTTAAACTGCTTGTAATGCTAAATTCTTTCGACTTAAAAAAATCATTGCCAGCTCCTAAGTTTAAACTGATGGGTGTACTGTTTAAATTGGTAGCACCTGCAACGGCACCAAAAATGGGCTGGCCTCTATCCAAATTTCCATTCATGTTACTCATTATCATTTCTACATTTATCGATGTTTTCTTGTTAGGTATGTATGAAATGGATGGAGAAAGTAAAAATGAATTATTACGTACTAAATCCCTGTAACTTTTAGCTTCTTGATATGCACCATTTAAACGATATAACAAGGTTTTTCCTTTGTTTAATGGCCCTGTAAAATCCAGCGTAGCTCTAACTGTGCTAAAACTGCCAGCAGAAAAACTAATTTCTTTTCTATCAACTGCCAATGGTTTTTTAGTAACAAGATTTATACTGCCACCTGGGTCAACACTCGCAAATGTGGCACTGGCAGCACCTTTTACTACTTCTATTCGTTCAATATTAGAAGTAAGCGGTTGTAAAAAATAGTATTGCCTTGTACGCATACCATTCACAATTTGTCCTTCTTCATTTTGGCTGATACCACGAATGGCATATTGGTTGTAAAAACTAGAAGGCACTACACCTGGCACAATCTTAACCGCATCGGCCAATTGAAATGCCTGCCTGTCGGTTATCAATTCTTTAGTAACCGTACCGATGGATTGCGGAAGTTCTCTATTTAAAATAGCTGTACGGGTAGCGCTAAAAGAATAATCACTGTTGTATTTTTTTGCAGTACGACCAATCACTTCTACCGATTGCAGTTGCGTACTGTTTGTAATCAGTTCAATAATTATTTCTTTATTTCCATTCAATACCAGTCTTTCCAGGCCAATTTCAAAACCTAAAGCGGTAACGGTAATATCCGTAGCACCGTTTGTAAGATTTGCAAACTCAAAACTTCCATCGGCGCCGGCAGTTAATGACTGAGGTTTTGTTTTTTGCTTTATCATTACAGTAGCAGATGAAACGGGTTGTTTGTTTTCATCAATAATTTTACCTTTAAGCGTGTTTTGTGCATAGACACTAGTAATAGTAAATAGTGAGATAAGCAGCAGTAATTTTTGTTTCATTTTATATTGATTGATTAAATAGTTTCTAAATAAAGTTTTTGCAATTCGCTGGCAGTAATATCACTGGTATTAATAGTGTGTACCAACGAACCTTGCTTCATTATGCCAATCTTTGTTCCCACATTTACAGCATTAAAAATGTCGTGTGTTGCCATAAAAATGGTTTTTCCATCGGCAGCTAATTCTTTGCATATTTTGGTAAACTCTGCTGTAGCTTTTGGGTCAAGTCCGGATGTTGGTTCATCCATTAAAATCACATCAGCATTTTTGGCAAGTGCTATGGCAATGCCTACTTTTTGCCGCATACCTTTACTGTAGGTTGAAAGGCGTTTTGTATGTGCTTCGGTTTGCAAACCAGCTTTGTTTAAAAACTTCGCCAGTGTTTCTTTAGGGTATTTAAAACCTGCTAATCGGCTAAAGAAATCAAGGTTTTCAATACCGTCTAAATTACCATAGAGCTGTACTACTTCTGGTATGTACGCCACAAACTTTTTAGTAGCCACATCATTGGGCTTTACGGTTACATCATTTATTTTGGCATCGCCACTTGTAGCATTAGTAAAGCCTAAAAACAAATTGATAGTGGTAGTTTTACCAGCCCCATTTTGACCCAACAAACAAAAAATATCGCCTTTTCCAATGGATAAATTCAAGTTGTT
>CAIZMD010000477.1 GCA_903933995.1 uncultured Bacteroidota bacterium | reverse complement strand
CCGATCTAACCCTCCCAAAGCAACCAAAAACAAACCACTTTAGTAAATTTGCTGCTGGTAAAAAATCCTGAGAATAGAATAAACCAACTGCAAAAGGGGCAATTGCAATAGTTGCCATTAAACCCGGCGCAGCTAATAGCAAACCAATTTCAGTTTGCTCATTAACTAAACGGTTAATTGCCACTCTGTCGCTTGCAGCACCTGAGAGTCTAGGATAATAATCTGCTCCCATGGAGTTAAGAACAAAACCGATAAACACGCCTGACAAGGCGAATGCTGCGCTATTTATTCCAACCCCTTCTATACCAATATGGTGCGTAATCAAAGCATTCGTTACATAACCAACAACCCCGCCTAATAGCCCTGTCCACATCATCACGATGCCCAATCGTAATAATTCTCTGGATTCAAAAAAACTTTCCTTCCAACTCATTTTTACAGCAAGTAGCTCTATTTTTTTTGAAATACACCAACTTATAAACAATTGAAAGCTTGACATTAAAACCAAGGCAGGAATGATGCCTCGAATACCCATCCAAAAATAAAATACTATCGTAACTAGCGTCCCAATCAGAGCGCTAAAAAGTTGTGCTTTAGCCAAATCAGCCGTGCGACGCTTTCCTTGGATTAAGGCCGTCTGTCCACCCTGAATATTTGACAAGAGTATCACTATGCCTAGAGCGGCAATATCCAATCTATATTCATCGGACCCAAAAGTCCACTGACTGAGTGAGGAACTCATTAAACCCATTGTTAGCATTCCAAAACATCCGGTTAACCAGCAGACTCGACGCAAACTGAGCATGATTCGCCCAACTGCTTCCTCATTATTCGCTGCATCTGCTACGGCTATCTCTCGGACCGCGCTATATTGAATTCCAAGACCTGCTATTGCTCCAACTACTGCCTGAATGGAGGTAAAGTTGGATGAAATACCCACCCCTGTTGTCCCGATCAAAATAGCAGCAAACTTGGTTCGTATCATACCTAGAATCAGGGAAACCGCTGCTACACTGCCCATTATTGAGGATGTTTTCAAAATTTGGCCATATGAAAATTTTTGCGTCAAAGTCTCACCTCCAAACCTTTCTCCGATGCCCAGCCCTTAATATGCAATCGTTTGCTAAAAATATACATATTGATAAACCCTACTCACATTAATTTTCTTGACTACTTTTAATAGAAAAGTAGTGCGCATCATATAAATTTAAAAACCAAAACTAGCGGTTTGAGAAGTTATGCGAAGAGCATTTTTTGGATACGTCAGAAATAGTTCTATAAATTAGACTGGCTGGAATGTGCATCTTTGGATAATTTATTCACATGCCTGTTGAATTACAAGAAGGGTGCTTGCTGAATTTAATTGAGGGGCCATCGGCAAACTTAGAACCTCACATGCCATAGACTCTGCTAACGGAAGCTGACCTTTATAAGACTTTAATTCTTGATACGCAACTTGCAAATGGGGTGGAATTGGGTAGTGAATTAGCGTACTAATTCCCGCCTTACTTAAATGGGATTGAAAATCGTCCCTCTGGTGATGACGAACTACAAATAGATGCCAAACTGGTTCTGCCCAATCAGGAACAACAGGTAACACTAAGTTTGAATTTTTGATTCCATTTAAATATTGGTTGGCGATACTGGTGCGGCGACCATTCCACCCATCCAAATATTTGAGCTTCACCTGCAAAATTGCAGCTTGTAAGGGGTCAAGCCTACTATTGAAACCCTTGACT
>CAIZMD010000476.1 GCA_903933995.1 uncultured Bacteroidota bacterium | reverse complement strand
TTGATAGAAACAAACCAAATAGGTGTCTTAGGCAAGGAGTCTCTGATTAATCCAAATAAGGTTTTAAAACGTTCTAATACCTGGGCTGCTTTTACAGTATCAGATGCGGCAATATCATTCTCTCCACAATAGATAATAATTTGTTTTGGCGCATAAGCTGTAACCACATCATTCACATATCTAATCATGTCTGGTAAAGATGATCCACCAAATCCCCGATTGATCAATGGGTGTTCTGGAAAATAGGACTGGGCATCGGTCCACTTGGTAAAAGATGAACTACCTACCAATAGAATTTGCCCCTTGGCTGGAAAGCTAATACTGTCTTTATGTTTAAAGGCTTGAATCTCTTTATAGAATGGTGGATTCTGAGCAACCACAAAAAGACTGGAGCATAGAAAAACTAATAAGGCAAGGACCTGTTTAAAATTTTTGATCATCATATTGGAAAGGTAAAACAAAGCCCAATGCCTTAACAGCTTAATAGGATTTTTCAATAAATATTTTAACGCTAACATTTGTTAGCATTCTCTTATTTTAGTTAGATTTGTCACCTATGGAGCAAACAACAAACCAACTTCAGGAACAGTTCCAACAAAGGGTTGATGAGGAACAAAAGATTGAACCCAGGGATTGGATGCCAGAGAAATATAGGCAAACACTGATTAGACAAATTAGTCAGCACGCCCATAGTGAAATCATTGGCATGTTGCCAGAAGGCAATTGGATTACACGTGCCCCAAGTCTTAGACGCAAAGCCATTTTATTGGCCAAAGTGCAGGACGAAGCTGGACATGGATTATATCTCTATTCTGCTGCCGAAACCCTTGGCATTTCCAGAGATGAGATGTATGAACAATTGCATAGTGGCAAGGCCAAATACTCTTCCATTTTTAATTATCCAACACTAAGCTGGGCAGATATGGGTGCCATTGGTTGGCTAGTAGATGGAGCAGCCATATTGAATCAGATACCACTTTGCCGTCCTAGTTTTGGTCCCTATGCAAGGGCCATGGTGCGTGTTTGTAAAGAAGAAAGTTTTCACCAGCGTCAGGGTTTTGAATGTTTGCTTCAACTGAGCAAGGGCTCTGAGGTTCAGCGTCAAATGTGTCAGGATGCCATTAATAGATGGTGGTGGCCAAGTCTTATGATGTTTGGTCCAAAGGATGATGAGAGTCCCAATTCCAAATTGAGCATGCAATGGAAGATCAAAAGATTCACCAATGATGAACTGCGTCAGAAATTTGTAGACATGATTGCAGAACAAATTAAACTGCTTGGCATGGTCTTACCTGATCCAGATTTAAAATGGAATGAACAAACCAAACACTATGACTATGGTGCTATTAATTGGGAAGAATTCAAACAAGTAATCCAAGGTAATGGCCCATGCAATAAAGAACGTTTAGAAGCGCGCAAAAAGGCTTGGGCCGATGGCGCTTGGGTAAGAGATGCAGCTACGGCACACGCTGCTAAACAAGCAAATAAAAAAGCAAAAGCTAATTCCCTCACCAAAGAAACCCAGCAACCATGAGACTAATCATTCAAAAATATTTATACGGTGACTATGGCGATGGTCATGCTGGCGGTTTAGAAAAAGCTAGTAACCAAGACCAACAAAAAGAGTGGCCTTTATGGGAAGTCTTTATTCGCAGCAAACAAGGATTGGATCACAAACACGCGGGAAGCTTACACGCGGCAGATGCTATCATGGCTTTGGAAAATGCTAGAGACGTTTATACTAGACGCAATGAAGGCATGAGTATTTGGGTAGTTGAAAGCAAACATATTCACGCTAGTGACCCAGATGCGGCAGCTGAATTTTTTGAACCAGCCAATGACAAAATTTATAGGCATCCCAGTTTTTATGATTTGCCCGATTCGCTTAAACACATGTAATTCCACCCACAAAATCACTTATGTTACAGCAATCCATTAGCAAGTTGATTTCAGAAGATCAACAAATTCAATACCTATTACATTTAGCAGACAATGCTTTGATTCTATCACATAGAAATAGTCAGTGGTGTGGGCATGGACCCATTTTGGAGCAAGACATTGCACTCACCAATATTGCGCTGGATCAATTGGGACAAGCTAGAAACCTTTACCAATACGCCGCATTGTTAATCACAGAGAAAACGGGCATTCCCACTACAGAAGACCAATTGGCCTATCTAAGAGATGTGGGTGAATTTAAAAACTGCCTGATTGCAGAATTACCTAATGGGGATTGGGGGCAAACCGTTTTGCGTAATTTTTTAATGGGTAGTTACCAATTTTTTCTCTATCAAGAATTACAACAAATAGCTACTGGCCAACTAAAAGCCATTGCAGATAAAAGCATTAAAGAAATTACTTACCATGTTAGGTGGAGTGCAGATTGGGTGGTGCGTTTAGGAGATGGCACAACAGAAAGTCATGCAAGAATGGAACAAGCTTTGGAATTACTTTGGAGCTATACCGGTGAAATGCTGGAACCCAGTGATTTTGAGCAAGAACTAATAGGAACTCAGAGTTCCTATATCAAAGCAGCTTGGGAAGCAAAAATTGCTGCCGTTTTAGCAGAAGCCAACCTGGATCATCCCAAGAATGATTGGATGCAATTAGGCGGGAAAAAGGGCATTCACACAGAACACTTGGGATACCTATTAGCTGAAATGCAATTTTTACAAAGGGCCTATCCAGGACTGGAATGGTAATAAAACAATCATGGAAGCAACAATAGTCATAGACAAAGAAAAAAGCATTTGGAACATACTAGAAACAGTCTGTGATCCAGAGATTCCTGTCTTGAGCATTATTGACTTAGGGATTATTAGAGCCGTAGCTTTTAATGAAGCATCTAATATGGTTGAACTAACCATAACACCCACTTATACAGGCTGCCCTGCCATGGACATGATTGGTGCTCAGATTAGAATGGCATTGGCTGAAGCAGGTTTTCATCAAGTAAAGATCCAACAAATACTATCACCCGCCTGGACCACGGATTGGATGACTGAGAGCGGTAAACAGAAACTTCAAGCTTATGGAATTGCGCCTCCAGTAGCCACTAACTTTAATCAGGTTTATTTAGAAGATTTAGAAATTGCTTGTCCAAATTGTGGCGCTACCAATACCAAACTAGTGTCTGAATTTGGGAGCACTGCTTGCAAGGCTTTGTTTCAATGTAAAGATTGTTTAGAGCCCTTTGATTATTTCAAATGCCACTAAATCCTACAAAGGATTAGTATATTTAAATAGACCAATTATTCATTTCAACTAAGCACTATGTCTTCTATCATTTTTCATATTGACAACGGGATTGCAAAAATCCAATTCAATAGACCAGACAAACTCAATTCTTTTAACAGAGAAATGGCCCTGCTCTTGCAGCATTATTTAGATGAGTCTGCCTCTTTAAAAGAAGTACGCTGTGTTTTGATTACGGGAATTGGAAAAGGATTTTGTTCTGGCCAAGACCTAGCAGAAGTAATTGATCCAAATGGTCCGGGTATGGACAAGATTTTGAGCGAACATTTTAATCCCATTATTAAGAAAATCAGGAATATTCCCAAACCCGTTGTAGCTGCCGTAAACGGAGTGGCTGCTGGCGCAGGAGCCAATATAGCATTGGCCTGTGATATAGTGGTAGCAACTGCTTCCGCCTCTTTTATTCAGGCATTTTCTAAAATTGGGCTGATTCCAGACAGCGGTGGTACTTATACCTTACCCAGACTTATTGGATTACAAAGGGCTTCCGCACTCATGATGTTGGGTGACAAAGTAAGTGCTCAAGAAGCTTTTCAAATGGGTATGATTTACAAAGTATTTGACAATGAAAACTTTGAAGGTGAAACCACCAGTTTGCTGAATCAATTAGCGATACTGCCGACCAAGGCCCTGGCTTATATTAAACACGCATTGAACCGGTCTTATAGTAACAATATGGAAGAACAGTTGCAACTAGAAGATGATTACCAACAAAAGGCAGCTGCAACAGCAGACTTTAAAGAAGGGGTTGCTGCATTTTTAGAAAAACGCTTGCCCCAATTCAAAGGAGAATAAATATGGATCAGAAACCATCAGCCAAATTAGTAGCAGAAAAAGTATTTGAAAAGGATTTGTTTAGCCAGTGGTTGGGCATTGAGATTTTAGAAATCAAAGAAGGATATAGCAAGATTGCTATGACGGTTCGTGAAGAGATGATCAATGGATTAGGCATTGTTCATGGAGGTATTGCTTTCTCTTTGGCGGATTCTGCTTTTGCCTTTGCTTGCAATAACCGCAACAATCTTTCTGTGGCACTAGATACCAGTATCAATTTTCTTAAACCCGTGCATGTGGGTGATAGACTAGAAGCCATTGCTACTGAAGTGCATAATGGCCGTTCTACTGGGCTCTATCAAATTAGCATCAGCAATCAAAACCAAGTAGTGGTGGCCATTTTCAAAGGCACTTGTTTTAGAACTGGAAAAACCATTCTCTAATGATTTATTCTTTTAAGGGATTTATACCTGTAATTCATGAATCTGCTTTTGTACATCCTCAAGCGGCAGTAACGGGCAATGTGATCATTGGCCAAAATGTGTATATAGGACCTGGTGCTGCTATTCGCGGAGACTGGGGAGGGATTGTCATTGAAGACGGATGCAATGTGCAAGAGAATTGCACCATCCATATGTTTCCAGGCACTACTGTTACATTAGAAGAAAACGCACATATTGGGCACGGTGCCATTATTCATGGTGCCAATATTGGAAGAGATTCTATGATTGGTATGAATGCAGTAATTATGGATGAAGTGGTCTTGGGAGAAGGCTGTATTGTAGGAGCTTTGAGTTTTATCAAAGCTGGAGAAGTCTTTGCATCGCGAAGTTTAATAGTGGGTAACCCAGCAAAAAAAATCAAGGATGTAACAGATGAAATGTTAGACTGGAAAAAAACTGGGACTCAATTGTATCAGGCTCTTCCAGAAGAAATGCGGCAATATTGGGAACCCTGTGAACCACTAAGAACTATCCCTAATAATAGGCCTTTGCAAGAAACGCTATACAACACATGGGTTAACTTGAAAAATAAATAGTATTTCAAGAATTGATTCAACACCAAATATCCAAGTTGCCTTTTAACTACTAGAAAACAGGTCCTATTTTTTCTTTCCAAACCTATATGCAATATTGATTTGGTATCTAAAACCTGCACCCCATTTGTTTAGCCTGCCGGATTTTCCAACTGTTTCACTTTCAAAAAAGGTTTTCAAACCGGGAAATTTACTTAGCAAATTTTGAAAGGTTTGATTTTGAATACTAATTGGGTCAAAAGAAAAATTTCCGTTTAATTTAGTAGCAATATCATACTTAGAAATAGAGGGACCAGCAAATACCATGTCTAAATTCCATCTATTACTTAGGGCAAATTGATAACCCATTTCAAATCCAACATTCCAGATTCGAATGTTAGAGTTTACGGTTCCATTTTCAAAAATTCCATTGGTATTAACAGTCACATTTGTTGCATTATTAAACCCAGTATGTGAAATATATGGGCCAAAATATAAGCCATGAGGGCTGGCATATTTATTCTCTTTGGCCATATAAAACCGGTATTCCGCTCCTAGTTTATATCCATTATTGGTGCCTTTACTTATAGCTTTTATACTATCTGCATATCCGCTTAAACCGGATAATTCCTGATAACCTGCTGTAAGAATGATTGATTGATTTTTTTTAACCATTCTTTCATAAGAAAATACAAATGCATTTCTATAAAGTAAGGCAGAAGTAACTTCAATTCTAACGGCGTTCTTTCTATAGGCAAAAGAGTCTACAATTTGAGCATGGCTTTGGCTACTAAATACCAAAATCAAGGAAATAGCTATTAATAATTTTTTCATAAAAAATGCTTTTAAGAATCCAATCCCAAATATAATGATTGATAAAAATTTGAAATAGTGAATTATTGATTTCAAATAATCTTTCATTGGTCAAAAGGCCTGTTTACGCTGCCAAAAAAGATTGACGTAACTTTGGCGCCAACCGGTTAAAAGCCACAATTTTCAAATAGTGTCAGAGAAAAACAATTTTATAGATTATATCCGCATTTTTGCCCGTTCTGGTCATGGCGGACCTGGTGCATCACACT
>CAIZMD010000475.1 GCA_903933995.1 uncultured Bacteroidota bacterium | reverse complement strand
TCCGCATTAATTTGAACAGCTGCTTGATTGATTGAACCGGCATCAGCATTGAGCAGTTTACCTGTAGCATCTAAGATCTTGATTTGAAAAGGTTGTTTGATAATCTGCAATTGCAATTTGTCAGTCTTAATTTGAATACCAGTTGCTGTCTCTGCAACGGTTAGATTCACCGCATCCCATTGGTATTTGATAACCATCCAAGGCTCTGGGCTTTCAAAAGCTCCTCCCTTTCTAAACCTGATTCTAAACAGGTCTTCCTTACAGGCTTCTATCTGGTATTTTCCATTCTTGGTTTCAAAGGAAATGGTATTGCCATTTCTATTAAATGATCCTTGGTATTGATCAATGGTTGTAGCGGCAAATAATTGGCTAGTGCTGAATAAAATAGCAAAGCAAAATAGGAATGGCTTCAATAACATGCAATCGATTTTTGACCCATCCTTTATAGACAGGTTTTGCAAACTAAACATTCATCTAGAATAGCCATCCTGTAGCAGCCTGTAAAAAGCATCCATTATAGTCCACTCAAGGCCTTGAGCAGGATGCGCAAGCTCCAGAAGATGACCAATGAGCCTACGGCGATAAACATGGTCTTAACCGGCA
This sequence comes from uncultured Bacteroidota bacterium, assembly GCA_903933995.1. GTDB lineage: Bacteria > Bacteroidota > Bacteroidia > Chitinophagales > Chitinophagaceae > Sediminibacterium. The sequence continues at coordinate 2,859 of CAIZMD010000475.1, read as the reverse complement.
ATTTTCCTGAGAGCCTAGCAGCCAAGGGTGCTGCTGCCAAACCACCAATGATTAATCCAGCAATGATCTGCCAATGGCTAATGCCCAACATGGAGAAAAAGGTCAGTGCACTGGCAAGGGTTACAAAAAATTCGGTGATACTTACGGTGCCAATCACAAATCTGGGGGTTCTTCCTTTTGCAATCAGGGTACTGGTAACCAAGGGGCCCCATCCACCACCGCCAAAAGAATCTAAAAAACCACCAGCACCAGCCAACCAACCAGCATTTTTCACTTTCTGCGGTTTTTTGTTTTTCTTAAAAGCGGCATAGAAAATACGCAAACCCAAAAGAAGGGTGTATCCGGCTAAAATAGGTCTGATATAATTGGCGTATTCATTTCCCAAAACAGACAATAAATAAGCGCCTGCAACAGCCCCTAGAATACCTGGGATTAATAAGACTTTGAATAATTTTTTATTTACGTTTCCAAATCGGTAATGGCTATAACCAGAAGCACCACTGGAAAACATTTCTGCGGTATGAATACTTCCACTAATAGCAGGAAGATTCACGCCTAGTGATAATAAAATGGTGGTACAAGTAACCCCATATCCCATGCCCAATGCGCCATCCACCAATTGGGCTAAAAATCCAGCAAAAATCATCCAATAAAAACTGTTGTCAACAAAAGTAGGAATGGCACGAACGCCTTTGAGGATATCATTAAATGGAATATAGGTGAGAATAAAATATCCCACAAACATGAAGAAAAAAGCAAAGACAAATTTGGAGGCAATATTCTTCCATTTCTTTTCACTAATAGAAATTTCATCTCCTTCATGATCTACCAATCCCTTTGTTAATTCATTTAGCTGTTTCACTTTTGAACTAAAATCACCTTTCAAAGTTTTCCTAACTGCAGCCATATTGTCCAATAAATCATCCAATTCATTGGGCAAGGATTCCTGCAATACTTCTTTTAGTCTTTTAGCAATTGTGGGAGATTTTCCATTGGTAGAAATGGCTATTTTTAAATTCCCCTTGGTCACAATGGAACCCAAATAAAAATCACAGAGTTCGGGTTTATCGGCCACATTCACTAGTAGTCCTCTAGCTTTAGCATCTTGGCGAATTACTTCACTTAAAGCAATATCATTCACTGCAACAACCACTAATTCTGCACCATCTAAATCATTGGGATGATAGGCTTTTTCAAAAATGGTTAAACTTGGAAATTGGGTTTGAAGCTCCAAGATGGCAGGGTCTACAAATGTTGCAACTACTTTAATACTAGCATCTGGGGCATTGTTCAAGAGTGCTTGCAATTTTTCCAAACCCACTTTTCCAGCACCTACCACCAATACTTCTAGGGAAGATAGTTTTAAGAAAACAGGGAAAAGCCTGTTTCCCCCCGGAATAGGCTTTCCCTGATTTTCAGATGATATTGCTTGCGGATCTATATCAGTTATTTCTACCAATGGTTATTACTTTCTTGAACCCTGCGAAAATAAGGCAAATAATTATTAATCCTACAATTTTAGTAGACTTATTTAAACTTACCCAAATCATAATCCATATCTAAGTGTAATGCCATAGGTTCTTGGATCTCCCAATACACCTGCATAATGACCAGCATTACCTCCTGCTGGCAATAATTGTTCGTAATAATCCTTGTTAAACAGGTTCCGGCCCCAAGCAAAAAAGGACAATCCATTGGTGACTCTATAACCCAATCTTGCATTGACAATAGCGTATCCATCAATATTTAAATAAGCCGAAGGCGATGGACTAGAAGAGTAAGAAGATCTATAATAAACCTCAGAAGCCACAAAAAACTTGCTGGCCTTACCAAAGAATACTGCAGGAAAACTATACTCCCCTCCCAAAGAACCTGCCCATTTAGAAATCCCAGGTAATGCTCCTCCTGAAATGTCTTTAAAAGCAACTTGCACCCCATTCACAGTTGCTCCAGTTTCTTCTAAAGGAAGAGGGGCATTGGTAAAGCTTTTATACTTACCATCTGTATAAGAAATGGCAGTAAACAAACTAAATTTATTTTGAAAATTGATATTTCCATCAAGCTCAAACCCTTTTACATTTACTTTTTCAGCATTGGCTATATATCCACGATTTACACCCAATTGAGGAGATTGAACATTGGCTTGATAATCATTAATATCGGTATTAAATAAGCTCAGGTTTAACGTAAGATTTTCCAAAGGAGTCGTTTTGATACCCAATTCAAGATGTTTTACATATTCTGGTTTGATCACGGCTAGATCTGTTGCCGCAGTGTTATTTGCATTGTTTGGCAATCCAGCTACATTCACTCCCACTGGTTTGAAACTAGTTGAATAAGTGGCAAATGCATTGATCTTTTTGTTAGGTCTATAAGAAAGCGTTAAGTGATAGGTGAGGTTATTTTCATCGGCATTGGCATCATAAGATTGGCTTGTATACACCAAATTTTTCAAAGCCAATAATGCTGCATCGGTAGTTTGCAAACCACCGGCTGCTACCCTATTATAAGCAACATCTTTCTTGTCAAAATTAAAACGAAGGCCAGGTTGCACATGAATACCTTTTGCAATTTCCCAATCAATATTGGCAAAAGCGGCCGCGCTTAAAGACTTAATTGATGCTTTTGTCTTAATTCCATATCCATCTAATAAACCAGGAGTCTGCCAAAGGGCACTGGTAGTGCTTTGTACAAAACGCCATTGGTCTTTCCCAGATTCTTCATTACCATCAATCTTAACTTCTTGACCCAAGGCAAATAAACCAAAAACCGCATTTACATTAGAAGCTAATTCACCAGAATAACGAAACTCCTGAGACCATTGTTGGTGCTTTGCAGGATTCTGAGACTTGGCCAATG
>CAIZMD010000474.1 GCA_903933995.1 uncultured Bacteroidota bacterium | reverse complement strand
TTGCAGATAATGATTTGAGCCAGACTTAGTTGGTCTCAAATCTTCAGAAGACCCAAGCTAGAGGTCTCAAATCTTGCAATTGATTGATTTAAAATTAGTTAGGTGCCTTGTAGCCAGCGCTACCCCTCCTGTTCCATCCATGTTTTGGGGCTTGTTCCCATGGCTTTTTTAAATGCCCTATTAAAAGTTGCCTTGCTATTAAAGCCACAATCATAGGCTATAGATAGTAGTGTTTGGGTTTGTTGCTCCCCAGCTTTCAGCTTTTCCACCACCGCATGTACTCGGTAATAGTTGACAAAATCATTAAAGTTCATGCCAAAGCCCTTGTTAATAGCCCTAGACAAAAGAGAAGGATTGGTGCGGAGCTTTTTTGCTAAATCGGTCAAGGAAAGTTCGGGTTCTTCATACATTTTAAAAGCCACTACCATTTCTTGAATCTTGTCTTTCCATTCTTTGATAAATGCCTCATCTGCGTCTTGATCCGTGGCTTGGTCATCCATCACAATCATTTCTGCTTCCTCCACCAAGGAATCATTTACCGTGTGATACTGTAAGAGTAAGGCTGGTTTGCTGGTGAACAAATCTGCGCTAAATCTCATTTTGGTTCGTACAGAATTGGCATAGCCGGAGACAGCAATATAATAAAAGGCAATACTGAAACCCAGAAAATACCACCAAGTTCCTATGTATTCAAAAGAAATAAATAAACTAATGATAAACAATGTGAATTTCAGAATCAGCATACCCAGAATAGCAAATAAAAAATTGCGAACCCATATAAACTGAACAGTATCGGCGTAGCTAACTACTTGCACCATCAATTGTTTATAGAGATCATAATAGCGAATGCTGGCGCCAAAATAAATGGCCATACTCAAATAACCAAGTACTTGGTACCAAGTATCAAATTCTCTGTCTGTTCCTTCTGCCAAAAAATAATAGTCTTTGACAATTAGTTTGTCTACCACCACTATCAAAACGGTAAATAATATGTACAAGCAACCGGGAATCAAGTGCCACCAATGTTTCTTACTAAATTGAAAGGAGGGGTTTAAGAGACTTTGCACATAAAAGAAAATGACTGGACCTATAAAAAACAAGTGCTGAAATGTCACATAAAATATTATATCTCTAAAGGGTTGGGTATCATACCAACCAGCAAAACCCAACATCCATGGGCAGATATAGAGTACGCACAGTATAAGAAATACAGAAAGCCACTGATCAGATGCATTTTCATTACGGATTCCCTTTTTCAACAAGAGCAGGGAATAAACCAAGCCATGTACAAAAAAGATCAACAGGATGCTACTATAAAATCCAAATTCAAAATGCATATACTGTAAAATAGAAAAACTTACTGAATTTACAGTATGAATACTAGTTTAGTTTTCTTGTATTGCATAGCATTACTGCACTTGTTAAACAATATCCAAGTCTGACCAATTGTAAAAACTTAAAACTGGTCATTTCAGGCAATAGACCATTGGAAGACGAAGTAATGAATCGAATGTCTTGGTTTTAGGCCAAGGGAAACCAACCTTATCCAAAAAAGAAAGAAAGAAGTTTAAAGAAACCGTCCTTCCTCATAGTTTGTGGTCATTAATAGTGGTAAATTGCTCCTATTATACCGCTAACATGTTCAGAATTATAGTTTTATCAACTTTGGCCCTATTTTTATCCTGTAAGCAAAAACAGGAAAAAATCAGCCCTACGGTAGCTTCTATTACGGAGTCTATTTATGCTTCTGGCCTTATAAAAAGCAAAAACCAATACCAGGCTTTTTCAACGGTCAATGGGATTATTGAAACCGTTTATGTCTCTGAGGGTGATACGGTTAAAAAAGGCGACGCCTTATTTGCCATTTCAAATGAAACACAGCAACTGAACAAAGAGAATGCTGAATTAAGCGCAAGGTTCTCTGACTTTAATAATAACCAGGGCAAACTCAATGATGCAAAACTGCTGATTGATCAAGCCCGCTATAAAATGCGTAATGACTCTTTGTTATTTGGAAGACAAGCAGCATTATGGAAAGAACAGATTGGTACAAAAAACGAATTGGATCAAAGAGAATTGGCTTACAAAAGTTCCAAGGACCAATATAGTTCTGCCATTTTAAAATATGAGGATTTAAAAAAGCAATTAGACTTTAGTTCTGCTCAGTCTAAAAAATTATTACAGATTAATAGTAAACTAGAAAATGACTTTACTATTAGAAGTGAGATCAGTGGTGTAGTCTATAGTTTGAGTAAAGTGAAAGGAGAGATTGCAGGAACACAAAGTCCTTTGGCAATTATTGGAGATGCAAGCAATTTTATTTTAGAAATGCAGGTTGATGAATTTGATATTATTCAAATTAAGAAAGACTTACCCGTATTAGTGAGTTTGGAAAGTTATAAAGGACAAGTGTTTGAAGCTAGGATTACTAAGATTAATCCTATCATGAATGAGCGTAGCAAAAGTTTTATGGTAGAAGCTGAGTTTAAACAAGCACCTCCACAACTCTATCCCAATATAAGTTTTGAGGCAAGTATTGTACTGCGTACCAAGGATAATGTATTATTGATTCCCCGCAATTATTTGCTCAATGATAGCACAGTTATTAAAGCCAATGGCGATAAACAAATTATCAAAACTGGTCTCAAAGATTACAATAGTATTGAAGTGCTTTCTGGTCTCAGTGCAAAAGACGAATTGATAAAACCAGCACAATGAATTTCAAACTCATAGCTGATGTATCAAAGTCTCTCTTGCTGGCCAGGTGGAAGCAGACCTTGGTGGCTGCTATTGGTGTTACGTTTGGGATTACCATGTTTATTACCCTCTTGAGTTTTATGTCTGGTTTGAACGATATGTTAGATGGGCTTATTTTAAATAGGACCCCGCATATTCGTTTGTACAATGAGATTCAAGCCAGTGAACAACAGCCGGTTGATTTGTATCCAGCTTATAAAAACCACCACAATTTTGTGCGGTCAGTAAAACCCAAGGATGAGCTTTTGCAAATTCACAATAGCGCACCCATTATTGATGCTTTAAAAAAAGACAGTAGGGTGTTTGGGGTTGCTCCAAAAATTACCGCACAGGTATTCTACAATGTAGGCTCTATTGACCTAACGGGTGTGATTAATGGAATTGACGTGGAAGAAGAAAATAGGTTGTTCTTTTTTAGCACTTATGTTACGGCAGGTAATTATATTGATTTAAAGAACACACCCAATAGTATTGTATTGGGCAAAGGAGCTGCAGTCAATGCCTAAAAAACCAGCACCACAGTTGTACCTTACGGAATTCGGTTACCGAGTGCCAAGTTACCAATTATCATTGGGACATGCTTAATGAACGACTCAAGAACCTGCGACTTGCCAAGGGCATG
>CAIZMD010000473.1 GCA_903933995.1 uncultured Bacteroidota bacterium | reverse complement strand
GACCGGAAATGATCAGAGGACGTTTTTGTAACAATGCCTCTACTGTAGATACACTTTCAATTGTCTGTTCCATAAAAAAGAATCGCTTGTTTGCTTGGTATTTAAAACCGATTCAACTTAAATCGGTTGTTTGACTTTTTATTCCCCTCTTCTTGGTCTTCTACTTCTATCTCCAGAGAAACCAGCCGGGCCACCACTATCTGCATCGTTCATACGAATACTACGACCCTTGTATTTCTTACCATCAAGAGCACGAATCATTTGTTGTGCAGATCCTTTTTCAATTTCAATCCAGCTGTTCATGTCTTTCATGTCTATTTTGCCCAAGACTTCTTTTTTCAAGTCACTCATGTCCAAAACAAACTGTAAGAAACTGGCTTTGAAGAATCCGTCCTTGGTTCCAAGGTTCACAAATAAACGGCTATAGCCACTGCCACCGCCACCGCGTGCGTATTTGTTTCTTGCATCCCCTCTTCCACCATCAATGCCTTGCATCTCTCTTTCTCTTCCCCTACCCATTTCTTGACCACGTGGTTCACGAACCGACCTATCGCGCTCGCGCACATTTAAATCTTGTGAGTTCTCATAGTATTTTAAGAACCTATCAAATTCCATAGCAGCTACACGCTTTAACACGTCTTCCTTGCTTACATCGGCAAATTTCTCTGCCAACATAGGAACATAGGTTTCGTAATCACCATGGCTAATATCGGTAGACAATAACTTGTCCATAAAGGAGAAGAATTGTTTTCTACAAACATCTTTACCACTTGGAATATCCATTTTGTGAAACTGAGAATTGTTGATGCGCTCAATCTGTTTGAACTTGTACATCTCTTTTGCGTGTACAATAGAAATACAGATCCCCTGCATGCCTGCCCTTCCGGTACGGCCACTACGGTGGGTATAGATTTCTACATCATCGGGCAATTCAAAATTGATGACGTGTGTAATACCCTGTACGTCAATACCACGGGCAGCTACATCTGTTGCAATCAATAATTGTAAAGTCTTGTCCCTGAACTGACCCATTACTTTATCACGCTGACCTTGTGTAAGGTCACCATGTAATGCATCTATATCATAACCTTCACGTGTTAAGCGCTCAGAAATTTCTTGAGCGTCTAATTTAGTACGGGTAAAGATGATACCATAAATACCTGGATTGAAATCGATAATCCTTTTTAAAGTCTCGTAACGGTGTTGAGCAGTGGTAACATAATATTGATGATCAATATTTTTGTTAGCCGTGTTCACTTTACCTACAATAATTTCCTTAGGATCTTTCATGTACTTCTTACTCACCTTTCGGATTTCAGCTGGCATAGTTGCGCTAAATAACCAAGTGCTTTCACGTTTGGGTGTATTCTTCAAAATGAATTCAATATCATCTTGAAAACCCATGTTCAGCATTTCGTCTGCTTCGTCTAAAACCACGTACTTGATTTGCTCAAGGTTGATGGCTTTTCTTTCAATCAAATCAATTAAACGTCCAGGTGTAGCAACTACAATTTGTACGCCTCTTTTCAAATCGCGAATTTGCAATCCAATAGACGCACCACCATACACTGCTACCACCGAAATGCCAGTCATGTATTTTTTAAAGAGTTCAATTTCTTTTACGATTTGCATGCACAGTTCTCTTGTTGGACAAACCACCAAGGCCTGAGGATACTTCGCAGCAGCGTCAATAATGTGCAGCAATGGTAATCCAAATGCTGCTGTCTTTCCCGTACCAGTTTGCGCTAAGCCGATAAAATCCTGTGTGCCGCTTAGCAAAACGGGTATTGCTTGTTCTTGTATTGCGGTTGGGTTCACATACCCCAACTCATCGGTTGCCTGAATCAATCTCGCATCAATTCCCAACCCTTCAAATGTCATCATGTATTAAAAAATTTGCGGCAAAGGTACTTTTAATATAGGGCTTTGCCTGTTTTTTGTTTGTTAATCCAATAGCAGTGCTTATTTCAGGATTCTCCTGATGCCATTGGCCTGTTCAATTAATTCCTTTAAATAGACATAATTCTCCTTTTCCAAACAGGATTTGAATTTGCGCAGCTGCGCGATATGCTCATTGAGCACATCTAGTACATTCTCCTTATTCTGCATAAAAATGGGAACCCACATGTCTGGATTACTCTTTGCCAGACGTACAGTACTCTCAAAACCACCACTTGCTAGCTCAAAAATGGCGTCTTCACCCTTTTCTTTCTCTAAAACCGTATTAGCCAGGGCAAAAGAAGTGATATGTGAAATATGACTCACATATGCCACGTGAACGTCATGATCCTTGGCATTCATGTATACTCGGTGCATTCCCATGGCCTGATAAGCCGCTTCTACAGTAGCCAAAGCATCTTCATCATTTTCTTCTTTATTACAAATAACCGTGGCTTTATTTCTAAAAGCACCCGTAACCGCAGCCTGTGG
>CAIZMD010000472.1 GCA_903933995.1 uncultured Bacteroidota bacterium | reverse complement strand
TATTACCCTTATTCATTGTGCCCTTTGAGCATTTGATTTTTCTATATCAAAGTTGGTTCCATCGCTTACAATTACAAACTATCCGAGATTCTTTGAGTTTAATTGGGGTTATTGGCATGTTTAAATCCATTCAGCTAGATCAAATATGGATAGTATTGTTTGGCACTATTTCTATGGTATTAGTTCTTTTTAAAAAAGAAGTATACAATAACCCACAGTTTAGGCAATTGTATTTAGGAGGCATTTTACTATTTACTGTTGTTTTTAACCCGGGCGTAGAATCTCCATCTTATATTATAGCTGTAGTAGGTGCCGCTATCTGGTATATTAGTTTGGAAAGGGTGAAATGGCACCAATGGCTGATGATACTGGTATTTATTTTCACTTGTCTTTCACCAACAGAATTGTTTCCTAGGTATCTTCGCGAGCAGTTCTTAAAACCATATCACATAAAAGCTATTCCTTGTATTATTGTATGGGTAGTTTGTATGATAGAATTATTCACTTGGCATAAAAGAAAGATTGAACCATCCGTTAATTAAAGTAGTCTCGGATAATCAAATTTTGAAAACCGCAGTTGCATGACTAAGAAAATCTCCATAGTAGTTCCCGCTTGCAATGAAGAAGGTAATATTCCTATTTTGATTGAAACGGTGGATCAAGTCATGAGCAAACTGCCATATGATTATCAATTGATTTTTGTTGACGATGGTAGTAGTGATGGAACATTAGCCCTTTTAAAAGCCATTTCAGCTAATAATACCCATATCCGCTATATAGGATTATCTAGAAATTTTGGACACCAAAATGCACTAAAAGCTGGGTTAGATTTAGCCGGGGGCGATGCTGTAATCATGATGGACGGAGACATGCAACATCCGCCTGCATTGATTCCAATTCTTTTAGAACAATGGGAAGCTGGGAACGATATTGTTTATACCATTCGCAAAGACCACCAAGACATGCCCATGATGAAACGTAAAACTTCTAATATGTTTTACAACCTCATCAACAACTTATCAGATATTGAATTAGAACAGGGCACAGCCGATTTTAGACTCATGGATAGACGCGTAGTAGACGTTTTTAGGGAGTTCAAAGAAACCGATTTGTTTTTGCGTGGCTTGGTAAAGTGGATGGGGTTTAAACAATCAGGCATTGAATACGAACCTGCAGAAAGGTTAAAGGGGAAATCTAAATACACCATGAAGAAAATGATTCGATTTGCATTGCAAGGAATCACTTCTTTTAGTACCAAGCCCTTGTATATTGCCACTTACTTGGGTATGAGTTTTTCATTGATCTCCTTGCTTTATGTACCCTATATTATTTATAGTTATTATTTTGGACAGGCCATTTCTGGTTGGACTTCTATTATAGCTACCATTGCTTTCTTTGGTGGTTTACAATTGATGATTTTAGGAATTATTGGTATGTACTTGGGTAAACTGTTCCAGCAGAGTAAGCAACGTCCTCATTATATTGTCAAAGAAACCAATTTGGTATGACCCCGCAGGTACTTTTGAGTTTTGACGTGGAGGAATTTGACATGCCATTGGAATATAATTTCCCAATAAGTGCAGACGAGCAAATGCAAGTTGGTAAAGCTGGATTAGATGCGCTAATGCCCATGATAGATGCACATGCGGTTTCAAGTACCTTATTTACCACCGCTAATTTTGCCCAACATTTTCCTGATGCCATTCGGGAACACGCAAACAAACACGAAATAGGATCCCATACCTTTTACCATTCGGCTTTTGAAAACGAGCACCTGTTAGAATCTCGAGAAGTATTATCCAACATTAGTGGCCAAGAGATTCGGGGACTGCGCATGCCTAGGATGCGCAAAGTGGAGATGTCAGAAGTAATCAAAGCTGGTTTTAGTTATGATTCTTCTATTAATCCAACTTGGATTCCAGGCCGCTATAATAACATAAGCTTACCCAGAACAGTATATCAGGATCAAGGTATGACCAGGATGCCTGCTTCTGTATCGCCCATGCGTATTCCCTTATTCTGGTTGAGTTTTAAAAACTTTCCTTATTCCTTATTTCTTTCTTGGACCAAAAACACGTTGAAAAAAGACGGATATGTTTGTCTCTATTTTCATCCTTGGGAATTTGTTGC
>CAIZMD010000471.1 GCA_903933995.1 uncultured Bacteroidota bacterium | reverse complement strand
TCGCCTTTTCCAATGGATAAATTCAAGTTGTTGAGAGCAGTATGTTCACCATACCTTTTTGATAAATTGTTTGCTTGTAATGGTTGCATATTGTTGTTTCGTTTTAAAATTGTTTTAAATAACTAATCTTCGCTATCGTTGCATCTTGCCTAAAATTGGTCGTTTTGTTTTCGTTAAATACAAGGTATATATAGGATAATGGTTTGTATTCCCAACTAAACCTTGCGTTCCATCGGCTGCGTTCGGTAGCGGTGTTGTATTGATAAAATATATTTAGCTGTAAACGGGGATTAACAGCCATACGAATGTTTGGCGTAACCAATTGAGTGGTTAAGTTTTCTTTATTGATTCCTACTTGTTTTAATTGATTGGTTTCATAGCTAATGTTGGCTGCAAAATGTGGCGATGGTGCATAGCGGATATTGCCCACAAAACTTACTATTTTACCATTGTAATAGCCACCTGCTGTAATATCTGCACTATAAGAAAATTTGCTGCTCTGATCGCTTGCGAAATTGGCATTGATAGAATTGTATTGGTAATTACCTGCTGCTATCTCAATACCAATCGGATTAAAATTTGAAGTAAGGTTTTGCCAGTTGAATTGAATGGTTGAAACAAACTTTGCCCCATTATTAAAAATAAAAAATAGCGGATAAAAGCCAATATAACCTTCCTGTAGTTTAAGGTTGGTTATGTTTTGGTACATATCAACAGTTACACCAGGTTCCCAACTACGAATAAATTTTGGCAACCATTTTTGTTTGCGTTTTACCAAATAGATATCAACAAAGTTTTTTACAAAATCATTCCTTGTCAAGAAACCCAATTGTGGATTGTATTCTTTTGAAATGATGCCTGTGTTCCAAACCCAAGCAAAATTATTGGCATCATAAGCTAGGCTAGTATTAGCAGCAAAGCCATCGTCTTTATTAAGACCTTTTGTTTGGCTACCGCTTACGCTATAACTAAACCTGAGTTTATCAGTAATTCTATTTACCCCAGTTAGCGTTATCGTAGTATTGTTATCCGCCTTTATACTGTCATTGGCTTCTTCAATTTTACTTGTTACCAATATGCCGATATTATTTTGCCTACCATAATTTTTTATAAAACTTACAACGCTGTTATTAGATGCCAATGTAGCTGCAGAGTTCCTTTGATGCACATACATAGCACCTAAACTGTAATTAGTGTTTTTATCAGTATAACGTAAACCAGCATCAATAGGAATGGGGTTGCCATCATTATCTAAACCGATGCTTCTACTAAAAAAAGGACGATATATATATTCGCTGCCTGCATTAAACAATCCTGCGTTTTCTAAAAAAAACTGTCTGCGTTCAGGAAACAATACTGAAAATCGGGTAAGGTTATTTACCTGTCTGTCTGCATCAGCTTGTGCAAAATCTGTATTAATTGTAAAGTCAAGTGCACTATGTACTGTAGGACTATATTTAATTTCGCCACCAAATTTGGTGGTGAAATCATTTGCTTTTTTTACGCCAGTTTCATTTTGTGTATTTAATTGATTTACCCAATACGGATTTATTTGAATATTGGTAGATGGTGGCGGTGGTTTAATACCTTTTAGTAGGGCAACATATCCCATGCGGTAACTATCAAAACTTCTTGGAAAACCAGGGAAAGCAGAAGCTTCATTTTGTTTACGGGCAATTCGAATAAAATTGATACCCCAGGTAGTGCTGTCAACAGTTTTTGGATAACGCAACGTTTTCCATGGGATAGCCATTTCGCAAGTCCAGCCACTATCGGTTATGTTGCTTCTTGCATTCCAAAGTGCATCCCATTCACGGTCAAAAACAAGGTCGTCAAACACTTGCAAATCTCTTAATGCACCATAAGGGTTTGTTTGAAAGGCGGTAGCGTTTCTTTTTTTATTAAAAGGGTCAAAGGCAACACCAAATAAATCATTTTCAAAGTATTCAAAATCTCTACGAAAGTCTTGTACCCTTAGATCTTTTTTGCCAGCAGTGTCTTTGCAATATGCGCCAACATAAATATATTTATTGTCAAACAAAATTTTTACAATAGTTGGATATTTAGGTTTTTCGCCTTGGTAGGGTTCTACTTGCACAAAACGTATAATACTTTCTGCTTTTGCCCAATCTGCTTCTGTTAGCCTTCCATCTAATACAATATTGCCTGTTGCTTTTAGGGCATAGATTGATACTGGCTTTGCTGGTGGTGCAAAGTCGCCTGAATAATTTGTTGTGTCTTGTGCCTTAAGGTTACCAAAAAGCAATAGTAGAATTGGTATAACCAGTTTCTTAATAAGAAACATCCTCAATAAGCGTTAAATGATAAATACTACAAAAACCAATTACAGAGTAATGGTTTATATATGCATTAAATAATGTTGAGAAGGAAAATTTTACTACGCAAGAAATGGCGGTCCTTTATTAGGCTTTGAGAAAGCAGGACTTGGCAAGAGTAAGAAGGAATAAAAAGTATTAGAACTTCTTATTTGTTTTATTGGGCTTTGTGAATACGCTATTGCATCATCAGTAAAAGTAGAATAGCCATGATGGCAAATTGGACAATCTGCATCTGAATTATTAGTGGTAGTTGCTTTTATTATTTTTTCTACACTTGAAGCAACAGGGCTTTGGACTTTATGGTGATGCCATAAAGAAACTGGTGTAGCTATAAATACATATAGAGCCAGCACAAAGGCGGTTAAAATTCTTTTATGTCCTCCTAATGTTTTCAAATAATTGCAATGTGGTTGCAAATCTATAAGAATTCTTTGACTATAAATGAAATGAGAAGAATTAATTTCTTTTTAAGCCATTAGCAGAATTTAATACGGAAATTAAGTTTGTCGCTATAGAAACGTTTTGTCTGCTGGGTGTTGGGTGGGCTTTGGTGTTCAATAATG
>CAIZMD010000470.1 GCA_903933995.1 uncultured Bacteroidota bacterium | reverse complement strand
TCAAAATGCCGCATCTATTGCCAAGCAATATGCGGGTTCCATTAATCTTGGGGTTGGTCAATTTTGTACCAATCCTGGTATTTTATTAGGGATTGCATCAGATGGTTTGAATGAATTTATAGAGCAACTTGTTGTTGAAATGAATGCCATTGCTCCAGCTTCTATGTTGCACAAAGGTATTTTAGTGGCTTATGAAAACAAAGCCACCAAAGCATTGTCTCATCAAAATGTGGAGCAAAAGACAGTCAATACAAATGCAACGCTAAATAATCAAGCATTACCCATTCTGGCAACAGTTTCAGGTGAAGCATTTATCCAAGATCCATTGTTGCACGAAGAAGTATTTGGTCCTTATGCACTAATTGTTCAATGTAAAGATGTAGAAGAATTAAAATCAGCTTGGCAAGCTATTGCTGGTCAATTAACCACTACTTTAATGGGGACCGATCTAGACTTTGCCAACCATTCAGCATTATTACAATTGGCTCCTTATTTAGCCGGAAGGGTTTTATTTAATGGAGTACCAACAGGCGTGGATGTATGTGCCAGTATGGTTCATGGAGGTCCTTTCCCTGCATCAACTGATGGTAGATTTACTGCGGTAGGAATTAATGCCGTTAAAAGATGGGTAAGGCCAGTAAGTTTTCAAAATTGTCCAGCTCATTTATTGCCAGCAGCACTAAGGGAAGAAAATCCTTTGGGCATACTGCGCATGGTAGATGGCAAGTATCAAATGTAATTTTAAATAGCTCTTTGAAACTATACGGAAACCTTATTTGCTAGATGTTTGCTTTCCGTTGCGGTAAAATACCAACAGGCAAAACTGGAAATGACTAAATAACCGCCTACAATCCAAGGGACTTGTGGTAAAACTGCTTTTGCTCCAAACCAATCACCTTTTTGAATTAGGATAGTTAAACCAAATGCGGTTTTAAGTAAATCCCAAATCCATGCTTGTTTGGATTGATCCATTTGTTCAGTGTAACTATAGACAAAGAGAAAAATAAAAGCACCATACAAAAAGATGCCAGGGCTCCCAATTGGGGCAATATTGCCAAACAAATAGGAGACAAGTGCTAGTAACGCTAATAATTGAAACCAGATCCAAATACTAAACGCAGTGCTGTTTTTTGTATCATATTTTTCAAAATGGTAGGGGTCTTTAATTTTAAATACGGGGTATTTTTCGGCAACATCGGCGGGACGCCAACCCGTTGGCATAAGCCAGATACGAAACTTATCTTTCCAGTCACTTGCTCTCCATGCGTCTTTTATCAAAAGTGCCATGTGCATGAAATTGATCTTGATGGGATTCCAAGTATTGGCAGGTCTGGTAATCCCATAAACAGCAGGTACATGAGAAAGTTCTTCTTGAAAAGTTCCAAACCATTTGTCCCAGAAAATAAAGATCTGACCATAGTTCTTATCTAAGTACTCGGGATTAATGGCATGATGAACCCGATGGTGGGAGGGCGTTACAATGATTTTCTCCAAAATGCCCATTTTGCCTATATGACGGGTATGATACCAGAACTGGGCAAATAAATGCAATGGGGCAATAATGCCTATTACTGATGCAGGAACACCTAGTAATGCTGCAGGTAATAAGAAAATGGTGAATACCCTAAAGAAAGAAGAAATGCTTTGTCTTAAAGCACAAGCCAAATTGTATTCTTCACTACTATGATGGATAATGTGTGCATTCCAGAAAAAATTGAATTCATGATCTATCCTGTGTACCAAATAACCTGTTAAATCCAATGCCATAAATGCAATGAAATAACACCAGAATCCAGTTGTTACATGAAATAGGGCCAAATGATCTACCATCCACCCATAACTAATAATGGTAATACTCAAACCCAAAACGTCTTTGGTTACATTGGTTACCCCCGAACTGAGTGAGGCAATCATGTCCATATTTCTAACAGTATCTTGTCCCTTTCTCCAACCCCACCATTTTTCAAAAAGTACTAAGAGAAGAAAAACAGGCATAGCAATAAGCAATATCTTTCCGTATTGTTCCATAAAGCAATCATTATTTGGCGCTTAACAAATGTAATAGGTTCTAATGTAAAATCAACAATATTCAACATGGCTCAAACACCCATCACGCTTCCATATCAACCCTATCAATCCAAACCGGGACATAATTTCTTTTGTATTGACGCGCATACCTGTGGCAATCCCGTTAGGGTAGTTGCTGCCGGTGGACCTGCTTTAGAAGGTGCTAATATGAGCGAGAAAAGACAGCATTTTTTAAAAGAATATGACTGGATTAGAAAAGGCTTAATGTTTGAACCGCGCGGTCATGACATGATGAGTGGAAGTATTTTATATCCACCACATGATCCAGCCAATGATGTGGCCGTTTTGTTTATAGAAACCAGTGGCTGTTTACCCATGTGTGGGCATGGCACTATTGGTACCATTACCATTGCAATTGAAGAAGGGTTGGTTAAACCTAAACAACCTGGTTTTGTTAGGATGGAGACACCCGCAGGACTAGTTTTGGTTTCTTATGAAGAACGCAATGGCAAAGTCTTATCCGTTAAATTAACCAATGTACCAGCCTATTTAGCAGCTAGCCAAATCAAAGCCCATTGTGAAGGGTTAGGAGAACTCACATTGGATGTTGCTTATGGCGGAAACTTCTATGCCATTGTAGATGTACAAGAAAATTTCAAAGGCTTGGAACACTATACGGCTTCTCAATTAATTGGATGGGCGGCTAATTTGAGAAATAATATCAATGCACATTATCAATTTGTTCATCCTGAGAATCCCACCATTAATGGTTGTTCCCATATTTTATGGACAGGTGCCGTAATAGATACTAGTTCAACAGCAAGGAATGCGGTATTTTATGGTGATAAAGCCATTGATAGATCGCCCTGCGGAACTGGTACATCGGCCAGAATGGCCCAATGGTATACCAAGGGCATGCTGAAAAAAGGCGATGTATTTATTCACGAAAGCATTATTGGTTCCAAATTCAATGGGAGAATTGAAGAGGAAACTTTCGTTGATGGAAAACCAGCCATGCGCCCTAGTATTGAAGGGTGGGCAAGAATCTATGGTTACAATCAAATTAATATAGACAGTCAGGATGATCCATATGCATTTGGATTTCAAGTGATCTAGTTTGTTTTAAATAGGATATACGACATTTACATTTTAAAAATACAGAACATGAAAGTGGTTATTATTGGAGGAGGTGTTATTGGCTTAAGTAGTGCTTATTATCTGCAACAAAGTGGACATCAAGTAACCGTGATAGATAAAACAGATATTAGCGATAACTGTTCTTATGGTAATGCTGGATATGTATGTCCTAGTCACTTTATTCCTTTGGCAACTCCTGGTATTGTTTGGCAAGGTTTAAAATGGATGTGGAATTCTAAAAGCCCCTTTTATGTACAACCCCGATTAGACTTGGGTTTGATGGATTGGGGATTAAAATTTATGCGTTCTGCTACTGCGGAGCACGTAGAAAGAGCAGCTGTTCCATTAAGAGACGTGGCCATCTTGAGTAAGAAAATGTATGAAGAGATGTCAGGTTTGCCCCAGTTTAATTTTGCATTGGAGCAAAAGGGATTATTAGAAATTTTCCAAACAGACCAAGGTGCTGAACACGCACATCATACGGTAGCAAAAGCACATGATTTGGGCTTATTAGACACGGTATTATTGGATTATGACCAATTACAAGCATTGGAACCTCAAACTAAAATTATTGCCAAAGGTGCCATTCATTTTAAATGTGATGCACACCTTTATCCGAATAAATTAATGAAACAATTGCTGGCCCATTTACAAAATGTGGGTGTTCAGATAGTAAAACAAACTGAAGTAACAGGATTTGAACATGCTGCTGGCAAAATCACCAAAGTATTGGCTGGTGCAACAGCATTTGATGCAGATGCAGTTGTAATGGCAACTGGCTCTTGGTCCAGAGAATTGGCAGCTATTTTAAAAGTGAAAATTCCTTTGATGCCTGGTAGGGGTTATTCTGTAACACTAGAAGATTCTCCTTATCAGATTAACCATCCAGCCGTGCTTTTAGAGGGTAGGGCTGCACTAACACCCATGGATGGCAACAAGATTCGTTTTGGTGGAACCATGGAAATTACCAGCACCAAAACCCCTCCTAGATTGGAAAGGGTAGAAGGTTTATTGGCCGCCGTTAAGCGCTTTTATCCAGAATTTGATTTGGCCATGCCCAGTATGGATAAAATCTGGTGGGGATACCGTCCTTGCTCTGCTGATGGGCTTCCCTATTTGGGTAAAACCCGTCAATGGAAAAATCTGGTTATGGCAACTGGGCATTCCATGTTAGGTTTGAGTTTGGGTGCAGGAACCGGTAAATTGGTGGATGAAATCATCAATGAACAAAAATTGAGCATGAACATCCAACCTTTTGATCCTAATAGATTTGACTAAATTTTGCTATTTCAATAAATATGGCTGCCATTCACCAGCTTGGCCCATGGTTTGCTGTAAATGAACCATTCTATTTGGAAATTGTATGAATGAAGGATTTGTTTACAGTAAATTGTATTTTTATTCCCTATGAGCGATTTTGACCAATTCAGTTTGTCGTACGATACCACAGGATATTTTTCCAAAATCGTTTCAGATTATCTTTCTGGTGCAGATACACTTAGACCGTTTTATCAACACCTTCCTAATCTAGATGGAATCAAAGATGCAATAGCAGCTAGAAAGCAATTTGCCACCCCCAGAACATTATTGGTAGACCAATTAAACAAACAATACCATGGTTTAGCTTTGTCAGCTAAAACACAAAATAATATAGCCTCTTTATTGGCTGAAAATACATTTACCATTACCACGGCCCACCAACCTAATATTTTTACAGGGCCACTCTATTTTATCTATAAGATTTTGCATACCGTCAAATTGGCGGAATATTTATCTGCTGAAATGCCGGAGAACAATTTTGTTCCTGTGTATTATATGGGTAGTGAAGACGCAGATTTAGATGAAATAGGATCGCTTAATGTTGGTGGATCCGCTTTAAAATGGAATACCAAACAAACGGGTGCCGTTGGAAGAATGATAGTGGATAAGCCCTTTTTACAATTGATCCATGCTATTGAAGGTCAGATTGGGGTATTAGAACATGGATTAGAATTGATTGCCCTGTTTAAGCAATGCTATCAAGAAGGACGTTCTATTCAATTAGCCACACTAGAATTGGTCAATCATTTGTTTGCTGATTTTGGAGTGGTGGTATTAATTCCAGACAACCCCAATTTGAAATCAGCCTATCAATCAGTGATAGAAAAAGAATTGCTGGAAGGTTTTTCACAGCAATCAGTTGCCCTTACAGCAAAAGCATTAGAAGCACATTATAAGGTGCAGGCTGGGGGTAGAGACCTTAACCTGTTTTATTTGATTGATGACAAAAGGGAAAGGATAGAATTGCTGGGCGATGTTTATGAAGTAAAATCCCTTGGTCTTAGATTTTCTCAGTCAGAAATCTTGGAAGAATTGCACATTCATCCTGACAGATTTAGTGCCAACGTCATATTAAGAGGCGGTTTTCAAGAAACAGTATTACCCAATATAGCTTTTATTGGAGGTGGGGGAGAACTAGCCTATTGGTTAGAGTTAAAAGCTGTTTTTGAAAAAGTGGGTATTCCATATCCTGTT
>CAIZMD010000469.1 GCA_903933995.1 uncultured Bacteroidota bacterium | reverse complement strand
TTGATAGAAGTACCCAAATGAGAAGTACTATCTCCATTGATAACCACAGAAGGCTTCTCTGTTTCTTTTGCCAAGAACAATTTTAATTCAGGTTCTAAAGCGTCAAATGCAATTGGTTTAGACCCTAAGAAGATTTGTTGGTCTTTGTCAACCGTAATCACAACGGTTTGTTTGGCCTTTGTATCGGCCTTGGCCTTAGGATTAGAAACCTTGATAACATTGGGATTGGCCAGGGTAGAAACAATTAGAAAGAACAATAGCAGGATGAACAAAATATCGTTCAAAGCACCTGTATGCACTTCTGGATGAGTTCTAAGACGTTTACGAATATTCATTTTCGGTTGGTTTCCCCTAGTGGGTTGGCTCTTGAAGAATGTCTATAAATTCGGCACTTGCCATTTCCATTTTATTGGCCGTTTTGTCAATTTGCGTGCTCAAGAAATTATGACCTACATAGGCAATCAAACCAATGATCAAACCTGTTGCAGAAGTAATCATCTTGGTATAAATGCCTCCGGCGATGGTATTCAAGGTATATTCTCCCGTAGACGCAATACCATAGAACAACTGCACCATACCAATAATGGTTCCCAAAAATCCAAACATAGGAGCAATCCCTGCAATCAGAGAAAGAATAGATAAATTTCTTTCCATCTGATACATTTCTAATTTGCCCACATTCTCCATGCTTTTTTCAATGGCGTCAATGGGTTTGCCAATTCTTTGCACCCCTTTATCAATCATTCTGGCAACAGGGTTATTGGTATTCTTGGTCAAACTTCTAGCGGCACTGATATTGCCTGTGACAATATTGTCCCTAATAATGCGCATAAAATTTTCATCAATCCTAGATGCTTTTCTAATGGCAATCAAACGCTCTGCAAACACAAAAATGGCAGCTGCCAATAACAAATACAAAGGATACATGATGAATCCGCCTTTTTCCAAAAGCGACCACATAGAAATCTTTTCCGGAGCAGCAACTGCAGCTACGGCTTTTTGCAAACTGTCTATTTGTAAGAGATGGTACATCCCGATTGATTTAAGGTGAATCTAAAATTAACCTGAATTACAAAAGAACAACCCTGCTGTGAATAAAAAGGTTTTGAGCCCCTTTTTTAGGAAAGCTTTTGCACATCACAAAAATGCACCATACGGCAGATCTTGCTATATGGTGCACCCATTAGACCTATTGGGTCAGTTATTTATCTTTATCATTATTCATTTTCACCATCCCCATAATTTGGCGCATGGTGCTTTGCATACCTTCCGGACTTCCATCTAAAAAGAGCATATTACCCTTGCCTAGTTCAGCAAAATTCTTAATGGCTTCTGTCCACATACTAAACAAGATCACATTGGTATCTAGGTTGGCTTGCTTCATTTGTTCAGCAGCCTGGGTCATACCCTTGGCCACTTCTTCCCGGAACAGAGCCACACCCTGACCACGCAAACGAGCTGCTTCTCTCTCAGCAGTAGCCGCAATTTTAATGGCATTACCTTCTGCTTCAGCCGCTTTGGTTTTGGTAATCAATAAGGCTTGACCTTCATTTTCAGCCGCCGCTTTTAAGTTATTAGAAGCAACCACCCTACTCATGCTTTCCATGATGGCTTGGTCAAATGTGATATCATTGATTTGCAAATCCTGTAAATGATAACCCCAGCTTTCAAGAGACTGGTCAATTTGCTCTTTTACAAACTCCACAATTTCTTTACGCTGTAACAAAATTTCAGCCTGCTTTTTAGTAGCCACAAAACCACGAATGCTACCTTCTACCGTTCTAATCAAGGCCTGCATCAGGTCTTTGTCACTGATGAATTTAAAAGCAACATTCTTAATGGTTTCCTCGTCCTGGTTAATCACAGAATAGAGTAACATGCTTTTAAAATATACATTGGCCTGATCCAGTGTTACCGCTTGGAATTCTAATTCCACGGAACGATTCTGAATACTAACCGTTTTAAAAACTTGTTCTAAAATGGGAACTTTAAAATTTAAACCAGGGCGTAATATGCGTCTATATTTTCCAAATAAAGTAATCACGGCAATGGTACCCTGATTCA
>CAIZMD010000468.1 GCA_903933995.1 uncultured Bacteroidota bacterium | reverse complement strand
TGAATAAAAATGCCAAATCGCTTTTTCATCACTTGATCCGGACTCATAGGAATAGCCATTTCAATTTCTGAAATATCCCATTCTTGCCAAGCACCTTTGTATAGCCAAACCCAGCAATCCTTGATCCAAGCATCCCCTTCAGATTTAATTCTACGCAAGCTTTCAAAAACCACGTCAAGACAAACCTTATGTGTTCCGTGTGGATCTGCTAAATCCCCTGCGCAATAAATTTGATGGGGTTTTAATTTTCTAAGTAAGGCCATGGTGTTTTCAACATCGGCTTCGCCCATGGGTTTTTTGTCAATGGTTCCAGTTTCATAAAAGGGAAGATTTTGAAAATGCGCCCTACTATCATCTGGAAGACCCACATAACGGCAAGTAGCTTTGGCTTCACACCTTCTTATCAAACCCTTGATTTCTCTAATTTCTGAAGTATCTACTTGGTTCTTTTGTTTGCTAGCAATAAAGTCTCGGGCATTTGAAAGTATGCCCTGGCTTTTTTGGTTGTCAATACCAAACATATCTTCAAAGCCCACAGCAAAGTCAATAAACCTTGTCACAAATTCGTCTGTAACGGCAATATTTCCACTGGTTTGATATGCCACATGTACTTCGTGCCCTTGATCATGTAGGCGCATAAATGTTCCGCCCATGCTAATGATATCATCATCTGGATGGGGCGAGAAAATCAAGCATCTTTTAGGGTGAGGCGCACTTCTTTCTGGGTGTGTTGGAATAATGGCTCCTGGTTTTCCACCTGGCCAACCAGTAATACTATCGCGCAGCAAATAAAATACCTGCAAATTGATTTCGTAAGCATCCCCTTTCTCTACCAACAAATCTGATAAACCATTTTCATTATAGTCCACCGTATTCAAACTCAAAACGGGTTTGCCCAATTTTAAAGCCAGATTAATTACGGCTCTTTTAATCATCTTGATGGTCCAGGTACATTCTCCGGTAAGCCAAGGCGATTTAATTCTAGTTAATTCAGAAGAAGCCAATTCATCAATCACAAATGTGCAATCATTGTGCTGTTGCAAAATGCTAGCTGGTATTTGTTCAGTTACATTTCCTTCAACAGATTTGGCTACTATATTGGCTTTGGAACCCCAGGCCATCAACAAAATCTTTCTAGATTTTAAGATGGTTGAAATGCCCATGGTTACTGCTCTTCTAGGGACTTTGGAGATATTTTGAAATTCATAACTATTGGCCAGTCTGGTACTATTTTCCAGATTCACCATCCTAGTTTTTGAAAAGATGCTAGAACCAGGTTCATTAAAACCAATATGTCCATTTCCTCCAATCCCTAGAATCTGTAAGTCAATACCACCAGCTGCTTCAATCTTATTTTCGTATTCCTGACAGAAATATTTTACGTCATCTTTGGAGCCAGCTCCAGCAGGTAAATTAATATTCTCCGGTAAAATATCTACATGGCTAAACAAATGCCGATGCATAAAACTCCAATAACTCTGAAATGCTTCTTGTTCTATGGGATAATATTCATCTAAGTTAAAACTGATCACATTCTTAAAACTTAGTCCTTCTTCTTTGTGCATGCGTACTAATTCAGCATACATTGAGATGGGAGAAGAGCCTGTTGCTAATCCAAGCACACAGGTTTCGTTTAAAGCCTGTTTATGTCTAATTAGGTTGGCTATCTCTTTGGCAACATGTGCTGATCCTTCTTTGGCCGTAGGATAAATTTCAACACTTATTTTTTCGTATGAATCAACCATTATTATTCAGTTTAGGGTGTTTCTAAAAATGATGTCTATAATTTTTCAACTGCTTTTGCAGCAGGGTCAAATACGGCATTGCTATGGTTCCAATTCCAGAAATCGTAGCGTTTGAATTGGGTTTGCAATCTTTTTTCAAAACTGTTCCAATCTTTGCTTGCTTTGGGACTCCAAAGTACTTCACTCATGGCAGAAAGCCTTGGGAAAAGCATGTATTCTAATTTACGAGGATTGCTGATATATTCGGTCCAAAGATTTGCTTGAGCCCCCATGACATATTTCACTTCATCCGCTGTTAATTCCTTGGGTAGGGGTTCATAGCTATACACTTTTTGAACGGTTAAGTAACCACCAATGGTCAAAGAGTCTTCTTTTTTGGTTTGAGAATAATCAAAATAAGCCCAGCCTGTTGGTGTCATGATTACTTGGTGCTTTTCTTTTGCTGCCGCAATGCCACCTTTCTCGCCCCTCCAACTCATGACAGCTGCATTGGGAGCCAATCCTCCTTCTAGAATTTCGTCCCATCCAATAATTTGTCTGCCCTTTGAGTTCAGGTATTTTTCTATACGCTGAATAAAATAACTCTGTAAACCGTGTTCGTCTTTCAGATTCTTGTCTTTGATCATTTGTTGGCAGAAAGCCGATTTTTTCCAAGCATCCTTGGGGCACTCATCTCCACCAATATGAATATATTTTGAAGGGAACAGTGGCAAAATTTCATCCAATACATCTTGCAAGAATTGAAAGGTATATTCTGTTGGGGCAAAAACGTCTGGATAAATTCCCCAAGCTTGTTGTACTTGTTTTCCTTGTTCGCTGCCTGCCCAAGTTACTTTAGCATTGTGTTTGGTAGCTGAATCTGGAAAGCAACTCAACTGAGGGTAGGCGGCAATGGCCGCAGAAGCGTGACCAGGCATTTCAATCTCAGGAATAATGGTGACAAATCTATCAGCAGCATATTTAACCATTTCCTTGATCTCATTCTGGGTATAGAATCCGCCATAACGCGTATTGTCATTTCCTTTTCCTGGATGGTGACCAATGATGGTTCCATTTCTATAAGCACCTACAGAAGTCAATTTTGGATATTTCTTGATTTCTATACGCCAGCCCTGGTCTTCTGTTAAATGCAATTGCATGGTATTCATCTT
>CAIZMD010000467.1 GCA_903933995.1 uncultured Bacteroidota bacterium | reverse complement strand
GATGCCCCAGTTGCTTTTTCTTTTTGTGCACTTAGATGGCCAATGAATAGCAACAAACCCAATACCATGCATCCTACTTTAGTCTTAATCATATTGTTCGCTATTTTAATGGAGTGTCTAAGTCTGCGTTTAAAAAAATGGAATCAAAAAAGGCAATTGCCCTAGTTTCTTTGAGCAAGGCATACTGTTTTCTATCTTGACTAGCAGCTTCTGCAATTGCTATTTTTAATGTTTGATAATCTTCCGCCTTGCTTGGGTTGGTTCTTAAGTAATTCCTAAAAAATACATGTCTTCTCCATTCAATTGACACAAATGGACAAACATATAAGTGATGGCTGATTTGGTCTAGGATGGCGTCAGTATGAGGCTTTAAAGCCCTTTTAAATACTTCTCTGTCTTTGATGCCTTGGTCTCCTGCATGGTAATAACCCAATGATTCCAATGCTTGCTTTATCTGGTCAAAAACCTGTCCTTGATATACCAAGTCCATATCAATAATGGGCTTAGCAGCTAGTCCAGGTACTGAAGTGCTTCCAACATGTTCTAATTGAACGGGAAGATGCTTAATTGGGGTAAGGATTTTATTTTTTAACTGTTCAAATTCAAATGGCCAGCTGGTTTGGTATTCTTTAAGCAACATATTTGATACTTTAGAATGGCCCATTATTTTCTAAATAGGAGTTGCAAAATTCTAGGAATTTGATTCCTATCTTGGTCATCAAAGTATTCATCTATACCTACTAGTTCTAATCCTGCTTTCTTTGCGGCTATTACAAAATCAGATACATGATGGTTAAAACATGTTACTACCTGTGTGCCAGCTGCTGTTTCAAATCTAGCTTTTGATCCCGAATATTGTTTAAAAGGGTGTAGCTCTGCAATATAAACATGACCATTGGGGCTCAATGCATCAGCCACTTTTTTGAAAATAGCAGTCAGGTCTTCAATATGCTCTAATACCAAACTAAAACTCACTACATCAAATGGCTGTTGCACAAAATGCCATGGCTCATTAATATCAGCCTGTAAAAACTGCACATTGGGTTGGCTGATTTTTTCCTTGGCTTTTGACAACATTTCTTCTGAAAAATCAACGGCTACAACTTGGGTAGCTTTTGTTTGCAACCAAACAGTATTCTTTCCGGTGCCACAACCAATCTCTAAACAACTACTAAATACAAGAGAACCAAGCGTTTCACGCAAAACCAAGGCTTCCATGTCTCTGGTTTTATTCAGGTTGGTATCATATTGGTCAGCCCATTCATTGTAAGCATTTTGAACATTCATATTGCGCGATTTACCAATTGAAAATAGCAAAATCAGTGAGAAGTCGGCAAATCTTTCCATTGGCATCATAACCAATATAGTTAGCGTATCTGCCATCTCCAATGCCGGAAGTAAAAACGGCTAAATTTTGGTTCTCATATTCATAAATGCCGTATCGCCATCCCTCATGTTTGTGGGTACTGGTTGCTTTTAGAATAACGGTTCTTCTATTATTCACCGTGTCTTTTTGTAAGGCTTGGTATGCTGCTTGATCCATAAATAATCCAAGTTGCGCATCTACGTGATAACCAATGATCTCTTTACCACCTATAGGTTTGTTTTCTTGTCCTGGAAGCAAAGCGTATGACCAACTAACCACTGGTTGGTTGCTAAATAGGATTCTTGCAAAAGCTACTACTTCCACATCTTTTAATCTAGCAAGGGATAACTGCATTGGAAAATTTCCAATAGGAAAGCTGTCTTTATATGGTTTTGCATATTCATCCATGAGCCAGGGG
>CAIZMD010000466.1 GCA_903933995.1 uncultured Bacteroidota bacterium | reverse complement strand
TTGAGCAAATAGTCTGCAACATCCAATTCAAATCCTTGTAGGGCATAATCCGGATAAGCCGTGGTGAGCACAATCTTGGTTTGTTTTTGAATGCTCTTGGCCAGGTCTAATCCATTCAAGCGATTCATTTGTATGTCTAGATACACCAATTGAATCTGTGGATGTTCTACCAAATATTTCAGCCCTTCAATGGGGTCTGTGAATTGCGCCACCAATTGAAAGGCATCAATTCTGGCTCCATAGGTTTTGATTATCCCCAGTGCATTTTCTTCATCATCAATAGCTATGGCTTGTATCATGGGTTCAAATCTATTTCAAGTTTGGCAAGATATTGTTCTCCGCTTGCTCCTAGTTCTAAATGATGTTTGTTGGGATATAGAATCTGCATTCTTTTAATCAAATTAGGAATGCCAATGCCGTTGTTCTGGTCCTTAGAAATGCCTTGGGCAATTTTGTTGCTCACGCTATAATGCAGTTTGCCTGCGGCGATATGTAGAGAAATGATTACTGGTTCTGTTTCTGTTCCTGGCTCTCCGTGCTTGAATGCATTTTCTACAAATGTGAGCAGGATCATGGGTGGAATTTGACAGGATGCAAATTGATCTTCCTCACTTACGTTGAGTTCAATTTGGTCCTTGGGAAACCTAAGCCTGTGCAACTCTATGAACTTGAGCAAGTGTTGGTATTCCTTGTCTAGACTTACCCAATCAGATTTTTCGTGCAATACATAACGCAATAAATCGGAGAGCTTTAATAATGCATCTGCTGTTTTGGTAGATTGGATCAATGCCAGATAATAGATATTGTTGATGGTATTAAACAAGAAATGTGGATTCAGTTGATTGCGTAACAAACTTAGTTCTGCCTGCGCTTTTTCTTTTTCCAACACCAATGCTGCACGCTCTTTGGCAAACCAGTCTCTTGCAAATGCATATCCCAAACCCAATAAATAATAAGTAAGAGAAGAGATTAGGTTTTGAACAAAATAATTGGGCAGGGCAACGGCTTTCTGTGGTTGCTTGCTAGTACCCAATAAATAGAAAACAGGACCACTTAAAAACTGTCTTGAAAAATTGAAGAGCTGTGTAAACAGCAACAAAAGTGCAACAGACAACAACAAAAAAGGAATCAAGCGTTTTCTTTTGCTGTATTGTGGAAACACTATAAAAGCGGCTACTACCAAAACAATGGACTGTGTGATATGTGTAGCAATTCTATAATTCCCAATATTGTCACTGGGCCAGAGTTTACCCAAAGACAGGTAATAGGTAAACCAAAATAGTTGGAATACAAATACCACTAGGGCTATTTCCAAAAGGCTATTGATGGTTTTCTTTTCCATGACAGGCATGACACTAAAGTAAGGGATAATCTTGCTGCAATTGGGCCTTTTTGCTTGATTATTTTTCACGTAAGAATTAGGGCAATTCATCATGATAAAAGGGTGTTTGACACATTGTTTCTAAACCTCCCTGCATTATTCGGTAATATGCTCTACATAAAACCACCAAAAGGAAACTGCATGCGTAAAATTTCAAAACTGGCCCTTGCCCTCCTCCTAGTTTTAGGAAGCATTGTGGCAGATGCCCAGGTTAAAACAATTTCCGGAGTCATTCGTGAAGAACAGGATGGCTTTCCCATTTCAGGCGCTTCTATTCGCGTAAAGGGAACCAATACCGGAACCGTCAGCAATGAAAAAGGGGAATTCAGTCTCAAAGCCAATGCTGGTAATTTGATCCTGATTGTTTCTTCAGTAGGTTATGAAGACCGTGAAGTACCCGTGGTAGATGGCAAAATGGCCAGATTCATAGAACTACAACCAACCGTGAAAACCATGAAAGACGTGGTGGTCATTGGTTATGGTAAAGTAGACAGACGCAAACTAACCGGATCTGTTGGAACCCTAAAACCTGACCTGGTGGGTTCTAATCCTGTTTCCGTTGACAAATTATTACAAGGTAGATTGGCTGGTGTTCAAGTGTCTCCTGCAAATGGTGCTCCTGGTTCGGCTTCTGCCATTACCATTCGTGGTGTCACTACTTTGAGCGATGCGGGTAATACCCCTTTAATAGTGATTGATGGTGTGCCCATGTATGGTCAAGACAGAACCAGTAACTCAACCAACTTTAGTGCTAGTGGTTCTGCTGCCAGTTTTACGCAGCCCATTACGGCCAATAGCTATACACCCAGAAATCAGTTTGAAAGAAATCCCCTGGCCAATTTGAACCCAGACGATATTGAAAGTATGGAAGTCTTAAAAGACGCTTATGCTACTTCTATCTATGGTAGCCGCGGTGCTGCTGGGGTAATTCTAATTACCACAAAGAAAGGAGCCTTGGGTAAACCTAGAGTGAATATTGGTATTGGAACATCGGCGCAGCAAGCTTTTAATCTTCCCTCTATTATGACGGGTGATGAATATTCCATTTTTTATACTGCGTATTTTGATACATTGAATAACAGAAGACCTACTGTTGGTTGGCCTCCTGCCAACAGGGCTTTCAAAAAAGGATATAACACCAATTGGTTAGACCAGATTTTGCAAACAGGTATTGGTTATAATCTTTCTGCCTCTGTTAGTGGTGGTACAGACAAGACCCGTTATTTTATCAGCGGTGGTTATGACAAAGAAGCCTCTTATATTACCAACAATGATTTTCAGCGTGCACAAGCAAGGGTGAATATAGAAACTGCCTTGACCAATAATTTTAAAGTAGGCATCTCTTCTGCACTCAGTTCTACGGTGAACAATGCGCTCAATGCACAGCGTGCTTATTATGACGCAGTGATTAAAGCACCCAATATTCCTGTCTATGATAGTTTGGGTTTGTATGCATGGAGAGCCGTGTATTCTCCTGCTAACATCATCAACGGTACAGCTCCTCAAAGAGACCTGAATCCAGTTGGTACCATTAATACGGGTAAGAATCAGGTAACTGATTTGCGCGCTATTAGTTCTGTATTTGCAGAATGGAAATTGGCTAGCTGGTTAACTTATCGTTTTGACTTTGGTGTTGACTGGTATAACACAAAAGCCTATAGCCGTGAGATTGACAAACAAGGTACCCTGCGTGGTGCTGCTACTGAAAGCAATATCAATAACCTAAAAACCGTAGTCAACAACCTTTTGAATTTCAACAAGCGTTTTGGTGACCATAGTATTAGTGGTGTAGTTGGTCAAAGTTTTGAGCGTTCTACTGAAAGTGCTACTACTTTAACCGCATCCAACTTTATGGATGATCGAGTTTTGAGTATTATCTCTGCCTCTACCAGATCTGTAACCAATGCCTTGAATCAAGAATGGACACTGGCTTCTTTCTTGGGTAGATTAGACTATGGTTATAAAGACAAATACTTATTGGGTATTACCAATAGGGTGGATGGTTCTTCTAGGTTTAGTGCCAACAACCGTTATGTTAGCTTCCCTTCTGTTTCTGCGGGTTGGGTTTTGTCTAAAGAAAAGTTCTTAAAAAATACTACCTGGATCAATGAGTTAAAACTGCGTGGTAGCTGGGGTTTAACAGGTACCGATGGTGGTGCTGGTTATTATGGTAGCCTTGGTCAGTATTCTTATACTAGCACAGGTACAACTTACGCAGGTACCACCATCATTAGTGGTACACGCCCGGCTAACGCCGATTTAAAATGGCAACAAACCACCAATATAGATTTTGGTATTGACGCCGGATTCTTGCAAAACCGCATCAGAGTAACAGCAGAATATTATAAGCGTACTACCAAGAACCTCTTGGTAAATGGTGGTCTTCCTGGTTTTGTTGGTTTCAGTACACAACAGCAAAACTTGGGTGAGTTAGAAAACAAAGGTTTTGAATTTACCATCACTACCAAAAATATTGACAAGAAAGACTTTAGCTGGATCAGTAGTTTCAATATTGCGCGTAATGAAAACATCATTACCCGTTTAGACTTTGCCAATAAGTTAGACGCATCTTTAACGGCTGAAAGATCTGGTGGTCGCTTTTGGACAGAAGGTGGTTCTGCTACTGCCTTTAACCTCATGTATTGGGGTGGTGTAGACGCGGCAACAGGTAACCCACGCTGGATTGGTGCCAACGATACGGTTTCATTGGTTCCTTTTGAAATCTTGTACACTGGTACTTCTAGAGACTATAATAGTCAGCGTAGAAATCTGGGTGATGCTTTACCAAAATTCTTTGGTGGCTTTGACAACAGAATCCGTTACAAGGATTTTGAATTCTCTTTCTTCTTCACTTTTGCTTCTGGAAACACGGTCTTCAATGG
>CAIZMD010000465.1 GCA_903933995.1 uncultured Bacteroidota bacterium | reverse complement strand
TGGTGTTGGTGCACCAATAATTTGAATTTCTTAAAATTTGCTGGTACTTCCTGTGTTCTTTCTATTTGAGCATAGGCTTTTTCATAGTCAGTTGTGATTTTTAAAACCACACCTTGGTTTTTGGGTGATGGAACTATGGTACTTCCTTTTTGCCCCAATTCATCCGTCCAATTCAATTGATATTTTTCCCCTACAATTGGCTTGATATTGAAAACTCCCATACCATCATGCACCGCTTTAAGGGTATCCAACACTTTGTTTTTATCATTGACCAAAAATCCTTTTATCAAAACTGGTGTTCCAAACTGATTGGTGGCTTTAAATGCTACGCGATTATTTACAGCTTGCACCATGTTACCTGATTCTGGGAATAAGTCAATTCTTGTTTTTTGAACTAATTTTTGAGTTGGGCCAGATGGCTTACCTGAGTTAATCGGAATATTCTTTTCAAATACAAAGGCTGAGTCATCATTTAACATCCACCTGGTAAAGGCTTTTACATGAATAAAATCTCCTTTATAATTGGCCGGAATGTCAAAACTGCCCTTAGCAGTTGACTGAAAAAGAGGGGCTGCGGTTTGTTTCAATAAGTTACCACTGGTATCAAACCAAGCTACATACATATTCTTACTCATCTCGCTAGGTAGAGATGCCATCTGCAAATAGACTTTATAGAAAATAGTTTCCTCTTTATTATAAATGGTTCTGTCAAAATGCACATGCACTTTTTCTTTTGGAAATTGTTCATCGTAAACCTCCATTAATGAATCAACCTGTTGGGCATTTACATTAAGATGGAAAACCAAACCCAAAAGGGCTGTGAAAACAGTTAGAAGAATCTTTTTCATGCTTTGCTAAATTAAAGAATTCCAATACATCATCCTGTTAAACAAAAACAAATCAACATCAGATTCCCTTCTTTAAAAAATGAAAATACCAAGAAAAAATAGGGTGCATTGAAAATAAAAACGCCCCAATAAGGGGCGTTTCAATTAGTTTTTACAGAAATTATTCTGCCGCGGCAGCCAATGGATTCCTACGAGTAGGAATAACTGTCTGTTCGTCATCACTCAAATACACCCAGAAATCATATAGTCCAAATATATCACCTGGAATTTTGGGAGTGTTTGGTTCCGCATTGCGTTCATAGGATCCCAACAAATCCCCGGCAACGCGCAATTCTTTCAATTTTTGTTCGTGTGTCAGTTCTTTGAAACTTTCGATAGTCATAAACAGGTTTGCTTTATTCGGGTGCAATCTAATAAGAAAAATACAATTTATTGTCAGATTCCTCCATTTCTAACCGCATGGTCCACCGCCCTAGCCGTTAAAGCCATATAAGTAAGGGATGGATTTTGAGTAGAAGTAGAGGTCATACAGGCGCCATCGGTTACATACACATTTTTACACGCATGAAGTTGATTGAACTCATTGAGTAGGGATGTTTTGGGATCTTTTCCCATTCTTACCCCTCCCATTTCATGGATATCAAGGCCAGGTGCCTGTTTGGAGTCTGATGTTTTGATATTGGTAAACCCAGCTTTCTGGAACATATCAGTCATTTGTTCTAGGTAATCCTTGACCATTTTTTCATCATTATCATCATATCCAACACGAATATTCAGCTGGGGAATCCCCCATTCATCTTTTAAACTTGAATGCAAACTCACTTGATTAGTGGCTTTTGGAATGGTTTCTCCCATCATATGAGACCCTACTTGCCAAGGTCCCAACTCCTTTTCTGCTAAATGCTGTTTCAGCGCCTGTCCAAGTCCTTGGGTATTTCTTTTGATACTTCTATAGGAAGAAAATCCTGCAGCATAGCCCCTTAAAAAATCTGTTTCTTGTTTTTCTACATTTCTAAACCTTGGTAGATAGGCACTTGTGTGTGACCTCCCATCCGTAGTACTTTCCAAATGTCCCTCATGGGTTGCATTGATCCTGGCCCTATAATTATGGAATGCTAGGAATTGACCCAATAACCCATGATCATTTCCCAAACCTTGAGGGAACCGTGATGAAGTAGAATTGAGCAAGATTAAATTGGTATTTAAAGCCCCAGCATTAACAAATATTATTTTTGCATAGTACTCCACCATTTCTTTGGTATGACTATCAATGACTCTTACACCTGTTGCCTTTCCCTTTTGTTCATCATAAATAATAGAATGAACAACAGAGAATGGCCTAAGTGTCATTTTCCCTGTTTTAGCGGCCCATGGAATGGTGGAAGAATTACTATTGAAATAACCTCCAAAAGGACAACCCCGCTGACAAAGATTTCTTTTCTGGCATTGTCCCCTTCCCTGTTCTAAATGAAGGGCCGTGGGCTCAGTTAAATGTGCACATCTGCCATAAATCAAATGTCTATTTTGATAATTTTTCTGGAGGATCTCTTTAAAATAGTGGTCAACACAGGTTAGTTCCAGTGCCGGTAAAAATTCACCATCCGGCAATATGTTTAATCCATCCTTGTTTCCCGAAATACCTACAAATTTTTCTACATGGCTGTACCAAGGTGCTAAATCCTTGTACCTAATGGGCCAATCCACGGCAAAACCATCCCTTGCTGGACCTTCAAAATCAAAATCGCTCCAGCGCTGTGTTTGCCTTGCCCACATGATTGATTTGCCCCCTACTTGGTATCCTCTAATCCAATCAAAAGGTAGTTCTTGTTGATAAGGGTGTTCTTGGTCTTTGACAAAAAAATGGGCTGCATCTTCCTTAAATGCATAACAACGACTGATGACAGGATTGGCTTGGGTAATTTCCAGTGGCATTTGCCCCCTGTGTTCAAATTCCCAGGGGAATTTATTGGTTGTAGGATAATCCTTTAAATGCTGTACATCCCTTCCTCGTTCTAAAACCAAGGTATTCCAGCCTTTTTCAGTAAACTCTTTTGCAGCCCAACCCCCACTCATACCAGAGCCAATAACAATGGCATCAAAACTTCTTTTCCCGTTGTTAGTTGATGAATTATCTGCCATTTAAGCTGGTTTTATTGTTTGATTAGAAACGGGTACACATCCGTGAAATCTAGATGGAATTTGTTCATACACTTGCACTTTTGTCATGAAAAATTCTGACCCAGAATAAGCTTGAATCAAGCGTTGTTTAGCCTTTGTATAAAAAATCACTAATGGATCTTCTTTATCCTTACTAAGTTCTAACTGTTCTAGAAAAGCCAATCTTTCAGTAGATGCCGCATTATTAAAAAATTGTTTCTGTTGCTTTTGAAATGCTGCTGAAAAAGCATTCAAACCCTTCAAAAACTTTTCCTGTTCTTCTTTTGGCGTACAATCATCCAGCATTTTCCAAACAAAAAGATCTGCGTGTACTTCTAATGCTCCTGGAGAAACGGTTTTAGGAATTAGTGTATCGGCTAAAGCCGCAAAAATCATTTCCTGATCAGCACTTACTGAAATATGTTTCAGTTGTAGTCCTTTGTTTTGTGGTAATAACAAACAGGTAGGAATCAAGGCTGATCCTGCTGAAACAAATAAAATTTGTTTCAGAACTTGTCTTCTTGAAGTTGGCATATATGGCGTATGTCTTTTAAAAATACGCAGCAAAATGACAGAAAACTTAATCCGTTGATATAAAATTAAGATTGGGTAAAAAATGTCAAACTAAAATGGGCTCTACACAACGGTCAATAGCCGTAAGTAATACTTCAACCAAAGAGGCGGTAGCTTCGGATTTATCTTTTAAAATAGTTCTACTACTGAAAATATGGTTGGGAAAATACTGAACAAAATAACTGGAATAGGATTCAAATTCCCAGTAAACCACGGTACCCCTTAATTGCCCTGTGATTTTCTTACCCTTGTATTCGGTTTGAACAGGAATGGAAAAGAATTGCATCTTTCTAATTTTAAACAAATGTAGATGGAGATTGTGGCTGTTTTTGTAGTAGAATCACCAAAAGCTTACCGTAAAATCACCGATTTTTCATCGTGATTTTCACCGTCTTTGAAGGAATAGGCCAATAATTACCTTTTTTAATCATTCGTAATGAATTAATGGGATTGTCTAACTTTATTGTTCAATATACTATCATGAAAAAATATACCGCTTCTAGACTATC
>CAIZMD010000464.1 GCA_903933995.1 uncultured Bacteroidota bacterium | reverse complement strand
TGATCCCAGCTTGAATTGATTTAAGTATATAGTCAGTTTTCAATTGGTTGTTCCCAGCTAATACTACCACATTACCCTTTTTCTCAGATAACATTTTTTGAAGATAATCATCCCCCTCATAAACAGATTCCTTCCAAGCTGTAGCACCTGTACTGGCTGCATTGTATCCCTTAATCTTATCTAAATGCAAATTCAAATCTGTCCCTTTTTTGGCATATACAAAAACCGTAGGATCAACTTGAGGATACATAGATTTTTGAACCAATGCTGCATGAAAATGCCCCGGATCCAAAGTAATTAACTTAACTGACTGTTGCGCTTGCAACTGCAATCCCAAAAAGGACATACCCATCCAACTAACAATTTTGCTTTTCATAAATCTTTCCAATACTTTAAACCTTTGTTATTAAACACTCTTTTTTAATATTAATTCTTACCTTATTCTTCCATTTTTCACTCTTCACTCTTCACCAAATTTTAATCAAGCCCCTTCACTTCATATGGAAATCTATGAGGTCTATTCAACATACTATTAGCCTCATCATCATTAACAAATCGCTCATTCATTGGATCCCAGTGAAGCGTTCTCTTCACTTTCATCACCATATGGTGTAACAGACAGGTGGAACAAGAACGGTGACCTACTTCTACAGGAGAAATAGGCTGTAACCTTGTACGAATACTGTCTAGCCAGTTGCCGTGCTGTTCTTCACTCTTATACAAGTTGATTTCATTTGGTCCTATTACAGAAGTAATGATTTTGTCATTGCTAGCTGAAAGCGCTTTTGCATTGGCCGTATTCACAACTGGCTCATTGGCACTTGCTTTATAATTTCCACGGGTAACAAAGATCCAACCCTCTGTTCCTTCAAACTTAATACCATTGGGTAATTCATTACTGATAATCATCCTTACCCCATTGGCATAAAGACCTTCTGTTGTAAACAAACCATGTACATTCCATAATCCCTTGGTTGGGAAATCGGCTTTGCCAGAAATTTCAATAGGTCCTGTGTATTCTGTATCCATACCCCAATGTGCACAATCCACATGGTGGGCGCCCCATCCCGTAATCATACCTGCACCAAACTGCTCGCAACGCAACCAACCCGGGCGGCTATAATCATGTTGTGGGTGTACTCTTTTCTCTGTATAATATACATACGGTGTTGACCCCAACCATGCATCATAATTAAAATTGGCAGGAATAGGCATTTCTGGTTCTTCATCGCCTCCAGGGTCACCTGGTAACCCTACATACACTTTTTTCAATGTGCCAATCCTTCCATTTCTAACTAACTCAGCTGCATACCTAAACTGAGGTGAAGACCTTTGTTGGCTTCCAATTTGGAGAATCCTTCCTGTTCTATGAACCGCATTACTTAGTGCCCTACCTTCTGCTATAGTTAGAGAAGCTGGCTTTTGTAAATACACATCTTTTCCTGCTTCCACTGCATGAATTCCTAGATATGCATGCGAATGGTCTGGGGTACTAATCAATACCCCATCAATATCTTTGTTCAATAGCAAC
>CAIZMD010000463.1 GCA_903933995.1 uncultured Bacteroidota bacterium | reverse complement strand
ATGTTTCTATGTTAAAATATAGCATGATTATACTTAAAGTTAATACTCTTATTCATTGTTCGCAAATGGAAACTGGATAAATTTTCCGAGTATTACTCGCCGCCCAAAACGAAAAAGCCTCCTTCCGATTTCACGGAAGGAGGCTTTTATATATTACCTTAAACTTGATTAGAAGTTTGTAACTGAACCAGTATCCCACCATAAGCGTGTTGCGATATCATCTTTCGCACCAGCACCCATTTTAGATACAGCGTCAGCAACACCAGCAGTGTTACCTGTTCTTTCACCATTGATGAATGGCATTCTCTTAATCCACTGATCAGCAGGAATAACTCCCCAATCAGGGCTAGAATCATTCTTAGCTACATTTGGAATCTTAGGGTATCCAGTTCTTCTGAAATCAACCCAAGCTTCTAATGTATTGGTAAATGTGTTGATATACTTTTGAGTAAGAATTTTTTCTAATTTCAACTCATTATTGTCAGCATCATTCCATGCAACAGTAATTTTTGAAGCAGCTTTATTGCTATTACGTGCATCCTTAGGATCTACATAATCAATTGGCTTACTTGTAGCATCAGCTAAATAAGCATCAACGCCACCTGCTCCCCAATCTTCGAATGATAATTTTACACCATTCTCGTA
Source organism: uncultured Bacteroidota bacterium (assembly GCA_903933995.1). Classification (GTDB taxonomy): domain Bacteria; phylum Bacteroidota; class Bacteroidia; order Chitinophagales; family Chitinophagaceae; genus Sediminibacterium. The sequence continues at coordinate 1,263 of CAIZMD010000463.1, read as the reverse complement.
ATTTGTTTTTGCACTACCAGCACCAGCCCATCCTCTTAAAGCAGCTTCTGCTTTTAAGAATGCAACTTCAGATGCAGTAAATGCACGTCTTGTTTGCACGCTATTAAAGTCGTTAGAAACTTTAGAGTAAGGTACTTTGTCTGCTTTAGCGGTATTGTATGATCCATTACGGATTCCTTTGTAAGGAACTGTAGGATGATCAGCATATAATGCAGCATCAGCTATTGGTGAATAGAATTTTGAAATACGTCCATCTTTCAAACCAACTAAAAATGATTCCATAACACCACCCATACGAGTGTCATCCCATTGGAAACAAATTTGAGCTACTGGCATAATATTACCATTCAATGAAACTAAGAAGTTTTCAGCATTTGAAGTAATTAAGCCAGCTGGATCAGCCATTGCTTTTTCACCTTGTGTTTTTGCAACGCTTGGTGCTACTTTAGACAAACGAATTGCTAATCTTAATCTTAATGAGTTAACCACTTTTTGCCAAGCTGGAATACTTCCTTTGTAGCTAGGGTCAAACTTAGCAAAACCTGAATAAGTTTTGTTAGCAGCAAAGTCTGCTTGGATTGAATCTAATTGCAAGAAAAAAGTATTGTACAAATCAGACTCTTTATCATAATTGATTTGAGCTGTAGTTGCACCATAGTTTGAATAAATAACTGGGCCATGCACCGCCGTTAATTTAGAAACAGCCAACACTCTAATTAACTTAGCCCAAGTTGCGAATAAAGGCAAATTGTTTGTAGCAGCTAATTGGATAACTTGCTTTGAAGGTGACATTACACTACCATAAATACGTCCCCAATAAGAGTTCCAACGAATGTAATAAGTAGTATTGTTTACGTTACCAACAAAGTCAGTAGGTGTATTCATATACCCCATCCAAGAATCATAACAAAGATCTTCCTCAATTTGATGTCCGAAAAGGTTGAACAATAAACCTGAAAAAGGCGAACCTACCAGGTTAAAGTCTTGCTTAAGTAGCTGATCAGAAATTTGATTGGGATTTTGGTTTGTACTTTCAAAGTCTTTAGTACAAGACACCATAGCAATCAACATTAATGACGCAAATAGTATTTTTTTCATAATAAAATAATTTTGTTTTTTTAGAAAGTTAACTTGATGTTAAATCCGACTGATCTTGTAGAAGGCATGCTGAATACATCATTTGATTGCATTCCATTTCCAGTACTCATAGATTGTTCAGGATCAAATGGCGCTTCTTTAAAGAAGAAGAATAAGTTTCTTCCT
>CAIZMD010000462.1 GCA_903933995.1 uncultured Bacteroidota bacterium | reverse complement strand
AGGTCTCCATCATGGTTTGCAGCAATATCAGCGATAAAGTAAGTTGGGTGATTAGAACCTATTGTTCTATTTCCAATTTGAAGTTCGGGATCACAAATTTTCATCATATTCTTTTGCAAGTGGTTGAATTAAGTCTCGAAGTTGGGGCAAACTTAAACCTAAAGCATTCTCAAACTTCTCACTGACCATGCGCATGTCTTTTGGTCTGTATGCCTTTAAGAACTTGGCTTGATGGGATTGAATACGCGTTACTGCATTAGTTGGTAGGTCTAAGCACTCTGCAAAAGCAAATAAGAAGTCTGCCTTGCTCATGCCGTTATGAGACCCTAAGTTAAAAATTCCTTTTGGTTTCATTTGTGCAACAAGCTCTATCATATGAACTAGGTTCGTAATAGATAATGGAGAAAAATACACATCATCTAGCACCTGCACAGCCTTCTGGTCCGCGAGGGACTTAAATGCCCAATCTGTAAAGCTTTGGCGATTACTTACAGCGCTACGGCCGATAAAATTAGTTCGTAAAATTGTACTTTGAACTCTTAAAGCAACTAGTTCACCAGCATACTTTGAAAGCGCGTAATTATTTCTTATATTTAATCGGTTTTCAGTATGGGGGCCTAATTCGTCATACACCTGATCGGTTGAAATATGGATTAAGTGACAATCTCTTTTTTCTAACTCCATCCAACTAACCAGACTCTCAACTGTAGCCGTGTTTGCCAGATACGCGTTATTTACTTGGTACTCACAAATATCAACATCCGTCAGGCCAATCAAATTAATTATTAAATATGGATCAACGTACGAAAGCATTTCCCACGCTTTGGCGCGATCACACATATCAATTTTAAAATCGGCAACATCTGTTCTTGCGTTTGTTACAACGGAATGTCCAACCAATCTCAAGTATGGCACCAAACTTGAACCGAGTAAGCCAGTAGCGCCCAATACAAGGATTGGCTTCATATTATTTGGTAAAACATAATGAATTATGATTAGAGTTGAAATGTCGTGGTTGGAAAGTAAATAATCACGAGAACGTCTTTGTTAAGTCTTTTTTTAATACGCTACCGATAGCAAGTCCCATTGCCCTGGCAAAACCAAAAATTACAAAAAAAACAACCAAATATGGCTTTTCCATCAAAATGATGGCAGGGTAAATAATTGGGCCTCTTATTAGAACATGATACAAGTGTCTGCCTCTGTTACTCTTGTCAAACCTCATGTACTCGGCATCTCCTTTTCCATACCAAAAAGCTTTCCTAATTGTTCCCTTAAAACTTGCGCGTACTATCTCGTTAGCTCCTTCGGACACAGCAATCAGCTTATATCCCAATTGGATTACCTTGCTGCAAAACAACGTATCATCACTAGGGCCCGTTAGATTTTTCTCGTAGCCTATTAATTTAACAATATCTGACCTAAAGACACAAGGTGTTCCTATGACTGCGCGCTTACCCTCGGTACCAGTTATCAATTCCAATCGCTTTGAAAATCCGGCAGCCCAGTATCCTTCGCATTTGTCGCTGGCCGTTAACTTTAGCTGCAATCCTGCCAGAGTCATGTCAGAATTAAAATATGCCATCAATGCATTTTGATATTCAACGCCAAGGTAAAGTCGCTGATCTGCATCGATAAAACAAATATAATCTAATGCTGCCTGGTTAATCCCATATCCTCGACGGTACGAAATGGAGGTATTTGGCAATTCAATAATATTGCATCCAGCATTGCGTACTATTTCTTGAGTTCCATCTATTGACCCTCCATCTAATACAGTAATGTTATTAGTTCCCGTAGCTTTAATTGAATTGATACAATCAAGTATATTATATTTTTCATTTAATGCAACAATGTAGAATTGAATCGATTTTTTTTTAGAATCAGCAATATCTCTCAATTGAGTAGGATCAGTATTCATGATTTTCTTATCCATTCAAGCATTTTTGAAACACCTTGATTTACATTGATTTCAGGTTGCCAATTGAGTATCTTGTTTGCTTTTTTAATGTCCGCAATAAAAACTTTTTGATCCATCTTCCGAGGTGGAATTAGTTCGTAAGAAAGTTTTATATTTAGTAAATGTTCGAGCAGCGCGAATAACTCCAAAAGGGAAAGGTTGTTGT
>CAIZMD010000461.1 GCA_903933995.1 uncultured Bacteroidota bacterium | reverse complement strand
TTTATCTGTATGTATTATGCTTGGGTGTCCAATAATAAAGTTCCCTTGGATTTGGGTGTGAAAGTGGGTATTCCACTGATTATTGCTACCATAGGAATTGCCTATTTGGCTTTAAAATTCTATGACTTACCTATTAGAAAATGGTTAACCAAACGTTTTATGCACCAAGATTTAGCAACAAAGTAATAAATTGTGTATGCTCTAAATTATTACTAAGCCTCAGAGTCCTTTTCTTTAAATATAAAATCCCTATAAAATGAAAAAAGTAACAGGCATTGGCGGCATCTTCTTTAAAAGCAAAGACAGCAAGGCGTTAAATGACTGGTACAAAACCCATCTTGGTTTTGATACCAATGAATATGGAGCCAGTTTTGAATGGAGAGAAGATGCAGATCCGGAAAAAAAGGGAACCACCCAATGGAGTGCTTTTTCAGATACAACCAAATACTTTGAACCCTCTACCAAAGAGTTCATGATCAATTATCGGGTGCATGATTTAGTTGCCTTAGTGGAAGAATTAAAAAAAGAAGGGGTAACCATTTTGGATAATATAGAAACTTACGACTATGGTAAGTTTGTTCATATTATAGACCTAGAAGGCAACAAAATTGAGCTTTGGGAACCAGCTTAGTTTAGGAATTGTATTTGATAACAGTACTTAAACTTGATCCATGCGCAAAATAATTCTAATCATTTATTGTTTGTTTTTATTCCTTACTGTTGGTCAAAGTCAATCCATTAAAAGATTAGATGGAAGTTCTATTTCCTTTTCAACCATTGATCAAACAGTCAAGGAGCTCATGCAGGAGCACCATATTCAGGGATTGAGTTTGGCTATCTTGAATAAAAACAAAACCGCTTTTATCAATTCTTATGGCTTTAGAAATCAGCCCAAAAATCAGTTATTAGATACCGCAAGTATTGTATATGGTGCCTCATTAAGCAAAGCGGTTTTTGGCTATTTATGTATGAAGCTTGTAGACGAAAAAGTATTGGATTTAGACAAGCCACTGTTTCAATACTTAAAAAAAGACATTTCTGAATACGACTATTTTGCTGATTTAAAAACGGATGATAGGTGGAAAATGATCACCGCCAGAATGTGTTTAAGTCATACCACAGGCTTACCAAATGTGCGATGGTTTAATCCCAATAGTTCAGAACCGGATACATTGGGTATCATGAAAATTTATTTTAAACCAGGATCCAAATATGCTTATAGTGGAGAAGGTTTTAAACTATTGCAATTAGTTGTTGAAGAAATAACCAACCAACCAATTGACCGCTTGGCAACAGAAAGAATATTTGGACCAATGGGAATGAACAGAACGGGCTATGTTTGGCACGATAGTTTTGGAGATGAGAATGTGGCTGTTGGTCATTTAAATAATGGGCTGATTGATCAAAAAAAGAAACGGACCGAAGCGGTTGCTGGGGGCTCTTTGGTCACTACTATTGCTGACTATACAAGATTTGTAGAACAGGTAATGCAAGAAAAGGGGCTGAGCAAAAAGAGCTTTCAAGAAATGTTGGCTCCACAAATTGCTATTCATTCCAAAACCCAATTTCCGCCAATTACTTATGAAACTACTACAGAAAATGATGGCATTCAATTATCCTATGGATTGGGTTGGGGGGTATTTAATTGTTCCTACGGCAAGGCCTTTTTCAAAGAAGGCAATGGTGGATCCTGGAGAAATTACAATATTACTTTTCTTGATAAAGACATTTCTATTATCATTCTAGTCAATAGTGAAAATGGTGAACTCACCTTTCAAGCTTTATTACAAAAACTATTGGCAGACAATTGTATACCTTGGAAATGGGAAGGGTATGAAGTACCAATAAAAAAATAAATTATGTCAAAACCCTTGATGATATTAGTTGCCGGTCCATATAGATCAGGCACCAATGATATACCTGAATTAATAGAGGCCAATGTAAAAGCCATGACGGATACCGCATTGGAACTTTACCGAATGGGACATATGCCAGTTTTGGGAGAATGGTTTGCACTGCCTTTAATTGAAGCAGCGGGATCCAAAGCCGTAGGCGATGCTATTTTTAATGAGATTTTTCATCCCATTGCTGTTCAATTGATTGACCATTGTGATGCGGTGTTAAGAATTGGAGGCCCTTCAACTGGAGCTGATGAAATG
>CAIZMD010000460.1 GCA_903933995.1 uncultured Bacteroidota bacterium | reverse complement strand
CTAATGACATTCCGTTTTTAAATCCTGTTTTTTTCAAAATCATGGATGAGGGAATGGCTAAGAAGAAATAAGCCATGTAAAAAGCAAATGTGACAAAGAAAGCCTGAATGTCATTGTTTAATTGGCAGGCCAATTTTAAAAAAGGGATCAGGGTACCATTTAGCCAGGTAACAAATCCAAAAACAAAGAATAAAAGGCCAATAATAACAATAGCGTATTGATTTTCTTTTTTTGCAGTCTGCATGGTTGAAGTTGAGTGAGTTAGAATTTTAAATTACTGAATAAGGGCCAAAAAGACTTGTTCAATCGATTGCGCAAGGGGGGAATGGGACTAAAATGACCTTTTTTCAAATTTGTAATATTTATAATCTGTCTAAAGCCTGATCTTTTTTAAGAATAAATATGCGTTTTCTTAAGATTTTTTTAACAGATTTTAACTAAAACCAAAGTTTATGTCCTATTTTGAACCTTCTTCTAGATTACTAAAACTGCTAAAACTGTACAAAAATGAGAAAATTCTTGTCTAGTCTTCTTGTTGCAATGCTCTATTTTGCCATTGCAGGACAGGCTCAAGTTCTTTCTGTTTCCGGTAGGATAACAGATCAGAAAGGGGCTCCTGTTCCATCAGCATCCATTGTCATTAAAGGGAAATCCGCTAATGGCGTTGCTGCAGATGAACAAGGAAGATTCAAAATCAATGCTTCCAAAGGTGATGTTTTGGTTATTTCCAATGTAAGCTTTACTTCAAAAGAAGTAACCGTTACTGGAACAACTGCAAATGTTACTTTAATGCCTTCAGATGCTAATCTTTCAGAAGTGGTTGTAACCGCTATGGGTATTAGGCGTTCTGAAAAAGCATTGGGTTATGCGGTATCCAAAGTGGATCCTGCAAACTTGCTGTTAAAATCAGAGCCTGATGTTTTAAAAGGTCTTGCTGGTAAAGTACCTGGTGTGGATATTAGAGGTGGTCAGGGTGCTCCCGGTGCTGCTACTCGTATTCAAATTAGGGGGGTATCTTCTTTTAGTGGTGGAGAGCCATTGATTGTAGTTGATGGAGTACCTTATAGTAATAACCTAGTTAACACAACCAGCCCTTTTAGCGGTGGAGGTACTTATGGTTCAGGTTTTGGTAATATTGACCCCAATGATATTGAGTCAATCAACGTATTAAAAGGTGCTGCTGCAGCTTCTTTGTACGGTTCAAGAGCTGCCAATGGTGTTTTGTTGATTACAACAAAATCTGGAAGCCCTAGAAAAGGTAAAAAATCTTTGAATGTTACTTATAGAACAGGTTATAGCTTGGAAAACATTTCTGGCTTACCTGATTTCCAAAACAGTTACGGAGCTGGTGCCAACTTTAGGGTTCAGTCTTCTAACGGTTCTTGGGGTGGTAAATTTGGAAGAGGTGTAAATTATGATGCTTCTGGTAATGTTATAGGAACTTCTGCTTCTGGCATTGATTCCATTCCTGCTACTACTTGGGCTACCATGTATAACTCTTATCCTGAATTGTTCCCTAATGGCAGATTGGCTTATAAAGCTATTCCTGATAACGTTTCTTCATTGTTCAATACAGGTACCTTGTTTGAAAACTCTGTTGGTTTGAACGGTGGTGAAGGAAATTCTTTGTTCAACGTTACATTGTCTAGGGTTGACCAAAAAGGTTATATCACTAACTCTAGCTACACTAAGAATAACATTAGTGTGGGTGGTCAAACTGCCATTGGCAAATTGACTATTGGTGCAAGTATCTCTTATGCTCGTACCAAACAAGTAGGTGGTTTTGTTGGTCAAGCTCAATCTTTTATCTCTCAGTGGGGTCGTACATTTACTATGGCTAGAAACTGGGATATTACTGGTTGGCCTTCTGAAAACAGAGCAGGTGCTCAAATTGGTTTCAACGATGGTCAGTATACCAACCCAGTATGGGGTGCTTATCACAACGTGATCACTTCTGTAGATGATCGTATTGTTGCTAACTTAAAAGCATCTTATAAGTTCAATAGCAGGTTTAGAATTGATTACACTGCCGGTGTAAACAGTTATGCATTGTATAGAGATCAAATCATTGACAAATCTTCTTTAGGAAGTGCCGATAACGTTTTGGGTACTTTAACAGAAGTGATTAGCAGAACACAGGAAATTCAATCAACCTTGGTTGCAATTTATACTCCTAAAATCTCTAATGATTTTAACCTTGATTTGAAAGT
>CAIZMD010000459.1 GCA_903933995.1 uncultured Bacteroidota bacterium | reverse complement strand
ATATGAAATTGCCCGCACTCCATTTTAATTTGCAAACCATTACCTATAATACCCAATATCATTTTGCAGAAAATAAAGGTTGGAAAACATCGATTGGTGTTTCAGGCATGTACCAGCAAAACAGGAATCTAGCAGAAGAGGTATTGATTCCGGAGTACAATCAATTTGACATAGGTGGATTTTTCTATAGCAAGAAAACATTTTCCAATCAAATCACTTTGAGTGGTGGTCTGCGTTATGATATAAGACAGGTAACCGGAAAAGAATTTATGGAAGCTGCAGATCTAAAATTCCAAGCATTTGACAAACAGTTTTCTGATTTCAGTGCCAGCATTGGTATGAGTTATAGTCCTACAGAACAATTGACTTGGAAATTAAATATTGCTAGAGGTTACCGCGCTCCTTCTGTTTCAGAATTAGCCAGCAATGGCGCGCACGAGGGTACCAATAGATATGAATATGGTTCACTTGATTTGAAAACAGAAACTTCACTACAATCGGATGCAGGAGTAGAATACAATGGTACCCATATTAGTTTTGCAGTCTCTGCTTTTTACAATGCTATTCAGAACTATGTATTCTATAGCAAATTGTCTTCTGTACTAGGAGGCGATTCTCTGGTGAATTTGGGAGGTACAGATGTGACTGCTTTTAAATTTAGACAAGCCAATGCTGCATTATACGGTTTTGAAGCTAGACTAGATTTACATCCGCATCCCTTAGATTGGTTGCATTTTGAAAATAGTTTTTCTTATGTAGCGGGTCAGTTTTCTCAAAGTATTGATGGTTCTGATAAACTGCCCTTTATTCCAGCTCCTAGATTGCTAAGCGTGTTAAGGGCCAATGCCAATAAAATGGGAAATGCGCTGCGCAATGCCTATGTTAAACTGGAATTGGATTATAATAGTACCCAAAACAGGGTGTTTACGGGTTATGATACTGAAACACCAACTGCGGGATATAGCTTATTGAATTTAGGAATTGGAACTGAAATTGTGTCAAAGGGTAGAACATTGTTTAGCATCAACTTAGGGATCAATAACCTTACTGATGCCAGCTATCAAAACCATTTGAACCGATTAAAATATACAGATACCAATGCTGTTACTGGAAGAATGGGTGTATTCAATATGGGCAGAAACCTGAGCTTGAAATTGAATATTCCATTGAATTTCAAAGTGGCATCCTAAGCAAGTTGGATTATCTTGCAGTATGGATATTTCAATTAATACCCCTGCATTGCTTTTCCCGGCCATCAGTTTGGTGCTATTGGCTTATACCAATAGGTATTTGGCCTTGGCCAATAGAATACGCAACCTGCATGATAAGTACTTGGAAAAAGGAGTGAATGATCTTGTCTTACACGGTCAGATCAAAAGCATTCGATATAGATTAAAATTGATCAGGAATATGCAGATGTTGGGAATGATTGCTATCATTACTTGCATCTTCTGCATATTCCTGATTTATATAGAAAGCACCGGTATTGCGCATGTATTGTTTGCATTTGCTTTATTGGCTTTTCTTATTTCTCTCTGCATTTCTCTATTAGAAATTAGCCTTAGCAACAAAGCATTAGAACTGGAGCTCAGTGATATGGAAGGATTGGAAGATCCTACTGTATTGGAATATATTAAAAAGAAGTTTGAATAATAGTTTGTGTCTAAGCCGTTACCAATAATTTGCGTTCTCCAATTTGTTGGCGCCACATAGCATAGTACAAACCTTTTTCTTCCAGCAATTGCTGATGGCTTCCGGTTTCTACCACTTGACCTTTCTCCAATACATAAATTCTATCTGCGTGCATGATGGTGCTTAATCGGTGGGCAATCATCACGGTAATTTGTTCCTTTTCAGCAGAAATGGTTCTAATGGTATTGGTAATTTCTTCTTCTGTAATACTGTCAAGAGCTGATGTAGCTTCGTCAAATATGAGTAAATGAGGATGACGCAACAAGGCACGTGCAATGGATAGTCTTTGTTTTTCACCACCACTTAATTTTAGACCACCTTCTCCAATCATGGTGTCTAAGCCATTATCGGCCCTGGCCAATAAATTATCACAACTGGATTTGTGTAAAGCGTCTAATACATCAGCATCGGTAGCATTGGGGTAAACAAATGTAAGATTCTCACGAATGGTACCTGCAAAGAGTTGTGTGT
>CAIZMD010000458.1 GCA_903933995.1 uncultured Bacteroidota bacterium | reverse complement strand
TTAATTTGATTATCTACAATTTCCCAAATTTTATTCGCGGTTTTAGAGATAAAATAACGGTCGTGACTAACCAAGATGATACTTCCTTCGTATTTATTCAAAGCATCTGCCAATAGTTCAACAGAGTGCATGTCTAAGTGGTTGGTAGGTTCATCTAGAATTAAAAAATTGGCCTTGCTAACAATGGTTTTAGCCAATGCCACACGGGCTTTTTCACCTCCACTCAGTACCCTGATTTTTTTATCAATATCGTCACCGCCAAATAAAAAAGCACCCATTAAACTTCTTAGTTCTACGTCTGACTTTTTACTACCACAGGACTGCATTTCTTCCAAAATGGTATTGGTCATGGTTAGGGCTTCTAGCTGGTGCTGTGCATAAAAGCTTTCTTCTACATTGTGCCCCCAAACCCTTTCTCCAGTAAAGGATTCCGTACCAGCTACCATTCGTAAAACGGTAGATTTACCCTTGCCATTGGCTCCAATCAATGCAATTTTATCACCGCGGTCAATCTCAGCATTGGTATGGTCTACTATATTGATTCTGCCAAAATTCTTACTTACTTCTTTAAGTGTTACCAAGGTTTTACCGGGAACTTTATCAAGTTGAAAATTGATTCTCAAATCTGGTCTTTCTAATTGAACATCTTCAATCTTTTCAATCTTGTCTAGTCTTTTTTGAACACTCTGGGCTTGTGCTGCTTTACTAGCTTTTGCTTTAAATCGTTCAATAAATCGTTCTTGTTGACGTATATAATCTTGTTGATTTTCAAAAGCCTTTTGTTGCATGTCTATGCGGATCATTTTCTCCTGCTCATAGAACTCATAGTCTCCGGTATAAATATGCAATTGTTGTTGGTAAACTTCTACAATCTTATTCACCATTCTATTTAGGAAGAATTTGTCATGGCTCACAATGACCACAGATCCTTTATAGTGCAATAAGTATTTTTCCAGCCACTCAATAGAAGGAAGATCCAAGTGGTTGGTAGGTTCATCCATTAACAATACATCAGGCTGTTGTAAAATCATTTTTGCCAACAAGACACGCATTCTCCAACCTCCACTAAATTCCTTATAAGGTCTACTTAGGTCATCGTTGCTAAAACCAAGACCATGTAAAACCTCTTCTGCTTTGTGGTGAATATTGTATCCATCCAATACATCTAATTCATGAAGGGCATCGGTATACTTGATGAGTAAGTCTTCATTTTCAGAATCATTTTCAAGTTCAATACCCAGTGTTTCAATTTCCTTTTCTAATTGACGAACCCGTTCAAAGGCACTCAAAGCTACTTCTGTGATATTGTCATTGGTATCAAAACTTAAAAGGTCCTGGTGTAAATAACCAATAGAAGTGTCTTTTCCTTTTTCTACTGTTCCCCTTGAAGGCGTATATTCTCCTACTAAAACTTTAAGAAGGGTAGACTTACCAGTACCATTATAACCAATTAGACCAACTCTATCGCCGGGCTGAATATGCCATGTGGCGTCTTCAACTATGACCCTTGCACCAAATTCAAACGTAACATTTTGCAGACCTATCAACATCTCTTAACAGTTATTTAAGGGCGCAAAGGTAATCCCAATCTGCTGCCAATACAATTTGGATTAATTTTACTTAATAAATTCTAGCAGCTTTTTTGAAAATTCTAATCAAAATACATGAAAATCTACCTGTTTTGCTTCTTTTTGCTGTACAGTTTGTCTTGTCAGACACCATCCAATAAAGATGGGTTAGTAGGCAATAATCAGTCAAAAAATACCCTAAACCCAACTCATTCAACTGTATTTAACCAATCTTTTGAGCAACTATTGACTGCTTATTTGCAATTAAAAGACCAATTGGTGGCGGAAAAAGATAGTGGCATTGCTCAAGCAACTAGGGCCCTTGTTTTGGCTAGTGATAGTTTAAAACTGAGTGAATTGCAGGCAGATTCCATATTGGTACAAACTGCTTTTAGCTATTCAGATGGTATTTCTTCGGAAGCTCAGGGCTTATTGGGAGAAAACAATTTATTATCTAAAAGAAGGTCTTTTCAAATGATCAGTGATCAATTATATGACCTAATCAGAACCGTCCAATACCAACAAAAACCATTGTATCACTTTTACTGCAACAATGCTTTTGAAGACCAAGGTGCTTTTTGGATTAGTGATCAAACCGGTTTGACCAATCCTTACCAGCCCAATCTGAAGCCCCTTTGTGGTGAAATCAAGGATACTATTTCAGTTGCCACTAATTAATTGGTCATTATTACAACTTTGCATTCACTCATTTGTTAGAAAAACATGGCTCGGATTCTTTTATTACT
>CAIZMD010000457.1 GCA_903933995.1 uncultured Bacteroidota bacterium | reverse complement strand
TTTTAATAACTCCGTATCTAACCATTGATCTGTTGTGAAAAAATGACGATGTCTTATAAACAATTTAACTAAGCTTTGAATATTTTTCTCCCATTCAGGATACCCAAACGAATATTGATCCTCATACAGGACATTTACATTTTTAGATTCCAAAATGGCTAAATCAAGAAAGTGGATATTATTTTCTTTGTCGCTAAATTTTAAAACCTGACCGTTGATCAGCCTTCTGAATATACATTTAAATCTACTTTCACTAAAACAGATTTCAATCTGTTTTCCAGCTTCTTCATTACGATAAACATAAAAATACTTTGCAAAATAATGGTTTGTATCTAGTTGTTGAATATCAATTAAAGTATATCCAAAATCCACTATTAGAAAATAGAAACTTTCCAGAACTATTTCTTCAACAGACATTTTCCTAAAAAAATCAAAGAGATTTCTTGTTAGATTAATTTTTTTCATCATTATTTTCCAATAGTCTTCAACATCTCTTTAACGGCCGCTTCAATTTGCGGGTCTTTGCCGTTTAAGAAATCTTCATAAGGCAATGGCACTTTCATGTCTGGTTCTAGTTGCAAGTTTTCCGTTGGACGCTTTTCCTTACCAATAGTGGCAATCATAGGAATTCCAAAAACTATGGTGGGGTCAATTTGTGTTTCCCACCATACAGCAGTACCAGTGCCTGGAACAGGCATACCAATCAGTTTACCAATGCCATTGTCTTTATACACATAAGGGAAGATAAAGGCATCGCTATAGTTACCTTCACCCATGACTACACAGCTGGGTTTGCTCCATCTATCCATGGGTTCGGTGGGTTTTACTGGATTGCCTTGAGGCGCAAAACCCAAGTATTGTTTGCCACTCAAGAAAGTGTTTAGGTCATTGTGTAACCAGCCACCACCATTAAAACGGGTGTCTACTATCAATGCTTCTTTTTGTTTGTTGCGGCCCATGACTTCATCAATGCTGGCTCTATAACTACCATCGTTCATGCCTTGTACATGCACATATCCAACTTTACCACCACTTAATTTATCAACCAGATGATACATGAGGGAGGTCCAGCGCTTATACATCAAGCTAGATTCTTCAGCAAATGCAATGGGTTTTACGGTTTCTTCAAAACGGGTATTGGTCTTTGAATCTAACACAGATAACAAAGTGTTTTTACCCACTTTTCTATTTAAGTATTTTGCCCAGTCTTCAGTATTCACCAAGGTCACCCCATCAATTTTCTCAATGATGGCACCAGGTTTAATATTACTATTGGCTTTGGCTACAGGACCACCAGCAATCACTTCAGTTACTTTTAAACCATTGCCTGTATAGGTTTCATCATATAGCAAACCAAGTGCCGCAGTAGCATCAGGATTTTGCATGATAGGGCTATACCTGCCACCAGTATGTGAGCCATTCAATTCACCCAACATCTCACTTAACAATTCTTGAAAATCATAGTTATTGCTAATATGCGGAAGAAATTTAGCATAGGTTTCTTTGTACATTTTCCAGTCAATGCCATGAATGGTAGGGTCATAAAATTTATCCCTTACTTGGCGCCAGCAGTGCTCAAAAATATAGGCCCTTTCTTTTGCAGCATCCAATACCATTTCGCTGGATACGCCAATGGGCGATGCTTTACCTGTATCATCAACTTTGAGCAAGCTCCCATTATTGATAACAAATACTGATTTGCCATCCTTGCTCATCTCAATACCACTGGGGCTACCACCCAATTTGGCCAAGATCTTGGTTTCTTTGGTTCTAGGATCTGTTACCCATAAATCATATCCCTTTTCAAATGAAGCCAGATAATAAATTTTACTTCCATCAGGATTAATAACATAATCACTAATAGAAGAACTATTAATGGTTAATCTAAGTTTTCTATTTTCTAAATCGCTAAAATCAGGACTCCATTTTTTGGCAGAACTATCTTTCTTTTCGGTGGCCGATTTTTCTTTTAACAAAGCAAAATCTTCTTTGGATAATCTGAACTGATCATAAGCAGCCTGATCCAAGAAAGCACCGTAAATGTCTACTTCTCTATTGCCTTGAAAGGCCAATGAACGGCGGCCTTCACGGTTATTTGCCCAAGTCAAGAGTTTACCATCCATGGCCCATTT
>CAIZMD010000456.1 GCA_903933995.1 uncultured Bacteroidota bacterium | reverse complement strand
GCTATCATCACTAACTACATTGTAGCTGCTATTGCAGAAGGTTTGGCTGAACGTCAAGCTTCTAAAGATGACGATAGTGAAGATGACAACAATAACGAAAATGAAACACGCGCTCGTCGCCTGGAAGCAGAAGCTCAAGCTGAAGCTGGCCGTGGTGGAAGAAGAGGTGGTGGAGCTAATTCAGGTGCACCTGCTGGTGGTCCTGGTGGCGCACCTAAGCGTCGTGTTCCAAGCAGCGGAAACCGTAGGCCAGCTGGTGGCGGTGGTGGAAGCAGATAGTAAGGAATCAACTGATTGGGTCATTACGTGTTGCTCCTCTGGAACAAGGCTTAATGACCCATCTTTTATAGATTGAGTCCTACTTCATTTTTTCTTAACAGGGAATCATTTTAAGACCATGTAAATTGTCCCCGTTAAAACTATTTTTAACCTTAATAACATACTATATGTCTACTGTAACAATTACCGCTGCAGATATCAACAAATTGCGTCAAACTACCGGAGCTGGTATGTTGGATTGCAGAAAAGCATTGACTGAAACCAATGGCGATTTTGAAGGCGCTATTGACTGGTTGCGCAAGCAAGGCCAGAAAGTTGCTGCTAAGCGTAGCGATCGTGAAGCCAAAGAAGGTGTGATCATTGCTAAAACTTCTGCCGATAACAAAACTGGTTTTGTGGTTTGTATTAGCTGCGAAACTGACTTTGTTTCTAAGAACGCTGACTTTGTTGCTTTTGCACAAAGTATTGCTGACGCTGCCGTTGACAACAACGTGAAGAGCGCAGAAGAACTGAATGAAGTTTCTATTAATGGTGCTAAGGTTTCTGACCTAATCAACGATAAATTGGCTTCAATTGGAGAGAAAATTGGTGTTGCTAAATTTGAGCGTATTGAAGCTAACTATGTAGCTTCTTATATCCACGGTGCAAACCGCATGGGTGTGCTGGTTGGTCTAACTTCTGAAGCCGCTGAAGCAGGTAAAGACGTAGCTATGCAAATTGCTGCTATGAATCCTTTGGCTGTTGATCCAGATGCAATTCCCGCTGCTACCATTGAAAGAGAACGCTCTATTGTGGTTGAAACCATGAAAGCTGATCCTAAAATGGCTGGCAAACCAGACGAAATGATTGCTAAGATTGCAGAAGGTAAACTGAATGCGTTCTTTAAAGAGAACACATTGTTGGCCCAAGCTTTTGTAAAAGACGGTGGCAAAACTGTTGGTGAATACTTGAAATCAGTAAACGCTGATTTGAAAGTTACCCAGTTTGTACGCGTTGCTTTGGGATAAATCATACTAAAACTATACTTATAAAGGCTGTCACTTTGTGGCGGCCTTTTTTTGTGGTCATGATCCATTATTTTTATGAATAATTAGAACCCCTAAGTAGTTATGCATAAAATCCTTTTGATCCTCATTTTGCTTCCCTTTTTTTCCACTGCTCAAATCAAGTCTGCTTCTAATAAAACCATCCCTCTTCTTGAAAGTATCACCAGTGATACCATCAACGGAACATGCAAAGCCATTGTTTTTGAATACGACCAATTAAAAAGAGTGAGCCGTATTTCTGTTAAGGAAATTAGTATTAAAAAAGAATCCGAGTCTGTGGAAACTTTAATAAAACTGCAAAATTTTCTATACCAGCAAAATGAGCCGCTACCTATAGCAAGCCATATTTACAATTATGATTATGGGGATATAAGATTTAATAAAGTAAGAGATGGAAATGGAAAGTCTCAACAACTTCAATATTTTCTATTAAAAAATGGAAAACGAATTGGAGACAGCACTATTTATCAAAAATATAAGCAACTTATAAAAGGTGCAAAGTTTGATGATCAAGAAGCCGAAAAAAGGATAGCATCTTTTGTACAGACAGATTCTACGGTAGTGCGCGATTTGGATCTAATTATATTTAGACAAAAGAAATATCCTTCAAAACATATTTCCAATGATTCTTTTGTCATTAATAAGGAACATAATATAGATTTTGAATCATCAGAACTGGAATATGGAGATAGATTCTATCCTAGAGTATATTTTACTTTTACCAAATATGACCAAGCCATTAATCCACTTCAGCAATTAAATATTGCTCCCTTAGTTTCAAACGAAAAGATTACCCTAAGTTTTGGTTCAGAACAAATGAAACAAATTGGAAAATGCATTGATGGCTTTGGTACGGAGTTTAACTGGCATTATTTGAATCAGAATAATCCTATGAACTTACATTTTGAAAGAGGAGAAACCGAGTCTCCGTTTGAAGACATTATTCAGTTATCCTATTCTTACAACCAAGATCATCAACCCACTTATTGCAAAACATTGGTCAAGAAAATTTTCAAAAATGATAATGACCGTTTAGCAGGTACGTATAAAAAATCGTTTACGTTTAGGTATAAAAAATAGACGGTTAAAATCTTTCAATTTATCCCATAAAATTTTATGCAGAAATTCCTATTGCTACTCAGTTTACTTCCTTTTGTTTCCGTGGCACAGAACAAACCTGCTCCACAAACAAATACCCCCTTACTTATAAGCATTGTCAGTGATACCGTGAATGGAGGAAATTACAAGGTTGTTTATTTTCAATATGATCAATTGAAAAGGGTAACGGCCATTACAGATATGCTGTATGAAACCAAAGAATCCCCCAACGGCAAAACTTTCTTTGAAAAGGCAATAAAACATCAATATTTTAAATACCATAATAATGAACAACTCCCTTATCTAAGACGCGTTGAAACAAATGATTTTGATAAAAAAACCGGGACTGTGTTAGGGTCTGAAATAGAAGACCAGATTTTTCTATTTAAAAATGGAGAACGAATTGGAGATAGTATCATCAACTATCCTTTCAGAGAGGTAAATGCAAAATTGGATCTTACCCATGCTACAAAAACGGTAACATTTTTTAAACAGACAGCTTCTAAACTAAAACGTGTATTAGATTTTAGTGAAAAGGATTCAACCACCTATGTTCCACCCAATATATATTCAAATTCTTTTGAGATTAATCAGGACCACAATATTAGATATGAATCCGCCGAACATAATACTGGAGGTAAATTCTATCCTCGAGCATATTTTACTTTTACCAAATTTGATCGAGCCATTAATCCACTTCATCAATTAAATATTGCCCCCTTAGTTTCAAACGAAAAGATTACCCTAAGTTTTAGTGCAAATGAAATTGAACTAAATGGTCAATTTTCTGATTACGGAAATATTGAATTAAACTGGCATTTCTTGAACCAGAATAATCCATTGAATTATTCTATTGAAAAAGGAGAAACGGAAACTCCTTTTAAAGACAATATTCAGTTAACCTATTCCTATAACCAGTATCATCAACCAACTTATTGTAAAACCATTATCAAGAAAGTGATGAATAAAGATGAAGATCATCATTACGATGATTTAGCAAGGACTTTTAAAAAGTCATTTACATTTAGGTATAAACAATAGCAGTATAATTCCCAATGCCAATTGATACAATCAGTATATTTTTTTGTACAAATGAATAAATTAATTATTTTGTTAAGATTAAATATACAAGGATGTTACCCCTAAACAAGCGTCTTGCTATTGCCATCACTTATTTGCTATTTCAGTTTTGCACCCTTTCTGTGCAAGCACAAGAAAGCGTACCCAATTTTCAATTGGCATTACAGGCCAAATTTAAAGCCGGAGTCAACATCAGTTTTTTTGAAAACTATTGGAAACCGGAAGAGTACTTGTTGGGTAATTATCGCAAAGTAATGGACAAGGTTGCGTTGGCGCATCAGTTGGGTTTTACGTCAATTCGTCTTCCTGTGGCTTATGATAATTTTTTAGAGAAAGGCACTAATACTATCACCAAACAATTATTGGATGATTTGGATGAGATCTATGAATTTGTGGCGTCAAAGAATATGAATTTGATCATCACTTATCACTACGGTTCTTTGTATAAGAAAGATGATAAGGCCAAAGAGGCCGATAGGATTGCAGATATGTGGAGTCAAGTTGTGTCTAGATTCAAAGGAAAGGGTTATGACAGGTTGTTTTTTGGGTTGTACAATGAGCCACGTATTTCTATTGAAGACTGGCGTTCTACCAAAAACCGATTAATGTTTTTGTTGCGCCCAAAAGATTTAGACAGGTATTGGATTTTAGGTTCTACCAATTACAACGGTATTGACGCCATGGTACAATTGCGCAAAGTGCCGGGCGATAACAAAATCATCTACACTTTCCATTTTTACCAACCCTATTTGTTTACACACCAAGGTGCTCCTTGGGATCCAGAGAAAACCTTTATCAAGGGACTTCCTTACCCATACGAGCCAACTTCTATGCCTGCCAAACCCAATAGGCAGATGAGTTCAGACATGCATTACAATTATGACCACTATTCTGAAAGGGCTAGTAGGGCTTTTATAGATGCACGTATTAAACTAGTCAATGAATGGATTCAAGCAAATAAAGCACCAGTGATTTGTACGGAAACAGGGGCCATTGGTACTATTCCCAAACAGTATCGAGAAAACTATTTCAATGACGTGATGTATGTGATGAAAAGTTACGGCATACCTGCCATGATCTGGGATTTAGATCAAACATTCAAAATTATTGATGGTGATAAGCAACCCATTGGTGCTGTATTGCAATGGGTCAATAGTTTTGAAAAAAAATAATCAGAGTCGGAAGCCCGTTAAAAAGACAAGCCCCAAATTTTTATCATCCAGTTTGGAAGAATAAAAGCCCTTGATTTCAGCACCCAAATAGATTTTTGGGCTGATAGATTTTTTGTATCCTGCTGCTAAACCAAAATCGCCCAGCGAAAGATTGGTGGCCGTTGATCTTTGTTCACCGATGGGTGTTTTGGTATAGACTTTATTGAGTAAGATGGATTGCCCCATGGTAAAGCTGCCATAAAAATCTTGCAAAAATTTCATGGAGATGACCAATTGAATGGGAATGACTGCATTGCTGATTTTTACTTGGCTCACCACTGTAGGGTTTTCCTTAATACTGTACAAACCATTGTATCCTGTTTCCAAACCCAGACTTAAGTTGTGGCCAGGCTCCCACATAAAACGCGTAACAAAGGCAAAGTTGAATTCTCGAACGTATTGCTTAGATACTTCTAAATTATTGAAATAGAAATTGGGTCCCAATCCGGCATAGATGCTAAAGCGATGTTTCTTGGGTTTGGCAGTTTGGCTTACATCTTGGGCATGCAAAGAAATGGTACCAACCATGACTGCTAACAAACCAACTGTCAATATCAATTTCCTTTTCATCTTCATGCTTTAAAACAAAGTATAGTAATCATAGACCACATAAGCGGGATAATCTGAGATCATGCCATCAAACTGTCCGTTCACCAAATAGCTGCGAATCATATTTTTATCGTTCAAAGTCCAGCTCAATACTTTAATCCCATTGGCCTTTGCTTTTTGAGCCGCATCCAATACCAACCCTTCCGTAAACCTAGGTGCATAATATTTACTTCCGTTTTCAATGGCTAATTCCACAGATTGCTCGCAAAGTGTAGGAAGACTTGCATAGCTGGGTTGTTTTTTATATTCTGCAATCACATCGGCCGAAGGCATACCTGCAATAAAATGTACTGTTCTGTTCTGAGCAGCAGCTCGAGCATAACCCTTTCTAATTACTGGTTCCAAGTATTTAAAAATGTCTTTATTGCCTTTGATGTCTAACCACAAATAAGTCAAATTGGTGCTATCTATAAAGGCATTCAATACTTGTTCCACAGAAGGAACTTTTTGCCCATCAATCAGGGTTACATAAGAACTGATCAAAGAGAAATTGTATTGGTCCCATGCACCTGACAATGGTCCTTTCAATGTTAGTCTGGTATCAATAGTGGCATCGTGTACACAAATGGGAACATTATCCTTGGTTAATCGAACGTCAAATTCTAAACCGCGGCAACCATAGTCTTCATCATTCAATACATTGAGCAAAGAGTTCTCTGCAAAGGGTGGATCAGACGTGGTTTGTACCCCATGGTGGGCCATGATCATAAAATCTTTACTCAGT
>CAIZMD010000455.1 GCA_903933995.1 uncultured Bacteroidota bacterium | reverse complement strand
TAATACCTTACCCAATAAAGCTTGAGCAGCGTATTTGGTAATCCTACCTTTCTGAACCTGTGTAGCAGGAAGAGCAGCAACAGCAGCAGTAAGATCCGCTTCAATTTGCTTGTACACTTCTGCCTTGGCAGTTCTTTGTAAAGACTTAGAGTCTGTTAAACCCAAACGCTTGTCTACAAACAAAGGAACATCACCAAAGAATTTAACCAAGGTAAAATAATAGTAAGCACGTAAGAAATAGACTTCTCCATATAAGGCTTCTTTACCAGCAAAGCTTACAGCAACACCAGCAAGATTGGTGTTCTTATACTGAGTCATATAGTTGGCACGATTCACACCTTCATAAGCACTCACCCACAATTCTTGTAAAGTACTGTTGATGGGCGTATGGGTATAGTCGTCAATTTGTTGCAGACTCAAAACGTCTGAAGCGTTTTCACCACCAGACACTGCGTTGTCAGAAGCCACTTCACCAATTACAACGGCTTGGTTTAACCACTGCAAGGGAGTGTACACACTCACCAACATGGTGCGGTAATCAGATTCAGATTTTAGGTATTCTTTTTCGGTTACTACAAAATCCTCTTTGGGATCATAGTCAACCCATTTTTTACAGGAAACGGTTAGCGTGGACACTAGTACCAGGCTAAGGATGGGATATAATAATTTTTTCATTTTATGCCTTTGTTTTCGTTAGAATTTAATGTCTAAACCAATAGCCACGGTTCTTGCCTGAGGATAAGCACCTCTGTCAATTCCTGTATCCAGAATACCTCCGGCAATTTCAGGATCAAATCCAGTGTACTTGGTAAAAGTGAAGGCGTTTCTCACCTGTGCATACACACGAAGTTTGGTAAACGCCTTCTTTATCATTGAGGCGGGGAATGTATATCCTAACTGAATGTTCTTGATTTTTACAAAAGAACCATCTTCTACATATCTGTCACTCACTCTAATATTGCTATTAGCATCGGTGAAAGAATAACGAGGATAGCGTGCGTCATTGGTAGAACCTTCACCAGTCCAACGAGCAAGCACTTCTCTAGATTTATTAGAGTAGTTGGCATTACGCTCATAGGCTTTGTAAATATCATTACCAATAGAAGCATAGGTAAAGATGTTCAAGTCAAAGTTTTTGTAGTCCATATTAATGTTCCAACCCAAAGTAAATGTTGGGAATGGATCACCAATCTTGGTGCGGTCATTGGCATTGATCACGCCGTCGCCGTTCAAATCTGCAAAGCGAATATCGCCGGGCACGGCACCAGTTTGTGTTGGAGCAGCGGCAATTTCAGCAGCGTTCTGGAACAGACCCATGGTTTTGTAACCATAGAAATAACCAGGAGACTGACCTTTTTCAAAAACAGTCACGCTCTGACTCTGACCATTGAAATAGTAACCACCCAAGATCTTAGCAGTACCATCATCATTGGTAGCAGTTACTTCATTTTTAGCAGTAGTGAATGTTACACTAGTACCAAATTTGAAAGCCTTACCAAAAGTGTTGTTATAACTAATAGTCATATCCAAACCACTTGTTTTGGTAGAACCAATATTAGCAGTAGGAATAGGCACGGTACCTAAGTACATAGAGGCAGATGGGGTAAATAACAAACCATCCACTTTCTTCTGAAAATAATCTACGCTTAGGTTTAGTTTTCTACCTAAGAAAGCCGCGTCAAAACCAATATTTGCCTGCACTTGTTTTTCCCAACGTAGGGCATTGTTAGCAGCAGAAGCAACAGTTGAACCAGCATAGAATACGTCTCCAAAATTGTAACCATTACTGTTGGCAGTAGGACCATAACTAGGACCACCTGTTACAATAGATACATATTGAGGGTTCACGTTTTCATTACCAATTGAACCATAACTACCCCTTACTTTTAAATAGTCAACCCATTTAGATTTGAAGAAGTCTTCATTAGATACTACCCAACCAGCAGAACCAGAGAAGAAGTTGGCGTATTTATTATCTGTACCAAATGCATAAGAACCATCTCTTCTAGCAGTAAAAGAAGCTAGGTATTTGTCTTTGAAGTCATAGTTAACCCTAGCAAAATAAGACAGGTTTCTTCTAAAGTATTGGTAGTAATAACCAGTAACGGCGTTGCTATTGGTTGCGTTGTTGTTACCAGTAGCAGCAGTAAAGTCTGCAAATTCCCAAGAGTTAAAAGGAACGTCTTGTCTGGTAGCACCAGCAGCGTTACCAGAAACTTTGGCAACTGACATACCACCCACGGTTTCAAAATGATGGTCTTCCATTACTTTGAAATTGTAGTTGGCAAAAGTTTCC
>CAIZMD010000454.1 GCA_903933995.1 uncultured Bacteroidota bacterium | reverse complement strand
TGCCTGTTCCCAACACAATATTGTTGTCTGAAGCAATCTTAAAATGATTGATTCCTTGATAAGGCGTGTATAGGTTTCTACTATCTAATTCAGACTGACTAGCTACACGTTCTTGTGGGGATTCTGGGAATACCATAAATCCACCTGTTGCAGGATCTCTAGCGCCTTCTACCATCCCAATTTTCTGGTTAAAATTACTGATCAACAAATGGCTATAACCCCAAGACTTGTTAATGCCCAAATAACCCCCAAAATTTCTTTCATTAAACCTGCTATTAAACACTTTGCCATCATAAGCATTGCTATAATCACCCGCGGATTTATAAGTTCCATAAACATTCCAATTAAAGCCATTATTTAAGTGTCCGGCTAGGTTGGCATTGGTACCATATAAACCATTATTGGCATTAAAACTACCCAAGAGATTTCCTCTAATAGTGCCTTTCTCTATGGGTGAATTGGTGATTAAATGCACCACGCCAGCCATGGCATCTGAACCATAAAACAAAGAGGCTGGTCCTTTCAACACTTCCACTTTTTGAATACTATACTCATCTACTTCAATACCGTGTTCGTCTCCCCATTGTTGTCCTTCTTGGCGCACACCATCATGCACGGTAACAACCCTATTATATCCCATACCTCTAATCACAGGTTTTGAAATGGCAGGACCAGTTGAGAGTGCTGCAACACCTGGCACTAATCTACTCAATGCATCAATAATATTTCCTGCAGATGATTGGAGTAAGTCTGCTTTTTTTACAATAGAAATGGGTTGTGCACTAAGCTTGGTTCTAGTGGCAGATGCAACACCCGTAACAACCACTTCTTCATGCTGTGCAAAGGTTTCGGACAATGCAACATCTTTAGTTGTATTTCCATTGATTTCAATGTTTTCAATTAGGGTAGAAAATCCCTGAAAGCTAATTTCTAATAAGTATTTACCTGTAGGAATATCTGTGATTAGAAATTTTCCATTGGCATTGGAAACAGCTCCCATTTTTACCTCGTGTAAATAAATGCTGGCACCTGCCAAGGGCTTGCCTGTTTGTTTGTCTGTGATCAATCCACTAAAACTGTTTTTTGCAAGTTCGGTTGATTTTTCAACTGGATTTGATATAGATGGAATATTGGTTTGTTCCGATTTGCCAGAAATAAAACTAGTTGGATTTTGGGATTGGGCATCAACAGAAAAATGGAAAATTACCATTGTCAAAACGCCAATAGCAGTAGCTAAACGCATGATTCAATTTTTAAAGTTAAAAGAGATAAATAGGGTACCCAAGAAAGTACCTCTGTCAGCAAGCATGTTTTAAGCAAATGCAGGTGGACCTCTTAAACCGTAAAAATGTGTTTGTTGAAAATTGGGGTGTTGCCTTGTTTCAATATAAAAACTAGGAGGTGCCGGGGGAATGGCTAATTGTAAAACAAGATGAACGGCTACAAAAGGAGATTCTGCTACTTGTAAATCGCAAGAGCAATGTATCACTGATTTGTGCAGCTGGTCTCCCTTGGCACTATAATCATAGCTAGGTTTCTTTCCATCCTGATGAATAGCTATCAGGTCATGCCATGTTTTCTTGGGGGTAATGCTAAAAGCAAAAACCAAGAGTAGCAGAACTGCTGAAAAGGATTTTATGGTTGGGCGATGGAACAATTAAAATTGATACGTTGTTGCAAATATAGGAGGAAAACCATTTTTCCCAACTATAAAAACAGCTTTTAACGCTTTTTTGGTCATGAAATTGCCAGAAAAACCAGCTTGGATGCAGCTTTTGAACAGCTATTATGTCATATATTTAGGGTGTATCATAATACCCCCTCATGACCGAACAGGCAATTATCGCGGGATGTTTACAGAACGACGTTGCAGCGCAACGGGAGTTGTACAACCGATATAGTCCCAAAATGCTCAGTGTTTGTTACCGATTTGCTCAAAGCAGAGAAGACGGTGAAGACATGTTGCAAGAAGGATTTATCAAGGTGTTCACTCAAATGCACACATTCCAGAGCAAGGGTGCTTTTGAAGGATGGATCAGGAGAATTATAGTTCATACCTGTATCAATTTTTTGAAAAAGCACAAGAAGTTCAATGAAAGCGTTGACTTGGCTTATGCCGATTATATTCAAGTGAAGGAGGAAACAGTTCCTTCTATTATGCAGGCCAGACAAATCATTGAATGTATTCGCTTATTGCCCTTGGGTTATAGAACGGTATTGAACTTATATGCTTTAGAAGGATATAGCCACAAAGAAATAGGGCAAATGTTGGATATAGAAGAAAGTACCAGCAGGAGTCAATATACTAGGGCAAAATCCATGTTGGAAAATATACTGATCAGGAAACAGATCATTGAACAACCAAAAACTGAATTTAATTGGTTGGCCAGTATTAAGAAATAATTGATCGCTGCTGCTACTGCTGTATATGGGAAATGATATGTACCAAGACGAACTTGAACAGTTTTTACAGGATGAGGTAAAAGACCATCGCATGTACCCTTCAGACAAGATCTGGAGGAATATCAATGCGGAAGTCAATGGCCATCAGCGCTGGCCTGCTTTGAGTTTTATTTCATTATTCATCATTTCTGCCCTAACAGTTTCTACCTTACTCAATATCAACCCTTCGCAAAAATTATTAAAGGCAAACAGTCTAAGACAAGCGGATCCTAAGAAATTACCTTTACAGGATTTGAAACATAGCCCGAACGATTTTAATGCCACTGCACCTTCTGACCTTACGGCCAATACCATTGCTAATCTGAAAAGAAAAGGCAATCCATTGGAACCCGATCTAACTGGTTTGGAAGAAACACCGGTTATTGCATTAGACTTTTCAAAAAGGGCTGAACCTATTACTATTTCAAAAACACAGGGCTCACATTCAACTAAACCGGCATTAGTTCAAGAGACGGCGATTGTAATCCCCATGGGTAGCCTAGCATCAAAAGAGCTGAGTCTAGAGAAATTAAACTTTCTAGCTGAGATGAATGATCAGGCTACTATGTCTGCGGGAAATGCAACAGAGAGTCAGGATCAACCAGTTGTTCTTCAAACTGAACAAACTGTTGAGCCAGCAGCTACCAAGGCCTTAAAAGAGCAACAGCCAACGGATCAATTCTTACAAGATTTTGCCTATGTTCCA
Organism: uncultured Bacteroidota bacterium; assembly: GCA_903933995.1. Taxonomy (GTDB): domain Bacteria; phylum Bacteroidota; class Bacteroidia; order Chitinophagales; family Chitinophagaceae; genus Sediminibacterium. The sequence goes on along the minus strand of CAIZMD010000454.1, from coordinate 1,213 downwards.
CCTACAAGAATAGAGAAAGGAAAAAATTCCAAATTTGGATTCGGATTTTTTATAACACCTTCTACTAGTTATCGCAGGTTAACAGATGACAAGGCCAAGGATTTGTTAGGAGCTGCACCTGCTTCCGCCCCTGTAGGATTAAACTATACCACGGACGTCAACAGCATAGTGAGACACAAACCAGCTGTTGGATTGGAACTGGGATTTGCCGTATTGTACAATATGAGCAATCGCCTAAAATTCAAAACAGGCATTCAATTTAATACGCGTCAATATCATATAGAAACCTTCCAAGCCAGCACAGATATTACTACCATTTCTTTGGTGAATAACCGTGGGGTTGAAAACATGTCTGTCTTCTCACCATACAACAACAATAACGGCTATAAGAGCACACAATTAGATAATAAAATGTACCAAGTTTCTATTCCTATTGGATTTCAATATGACGTAATTCAGGGTAGGAAATTGGGTATCACTGCAGAAGCTTCTATACAACCTACATTTACACTGAACAAGAGCTTATACTTACTTTCTACTGATTATAAACACTACGCCAATGGTAATAGCCTGATGCGCAAGTGGAATATTAATAGTGCTGTTGGAATTAATCTTACTTATAAAACTGGCGCTTATCAGTGGTACCTGGGTCCACAAGCTAGGTTTCAACACTTACCCACTTATTCCAACAAATACCCCATTACAGAGTATTTGATGGACTATGGCATTCGCCTAGGTTTTATCAAGCAATTGAAATAGACAATCCTTAACAGTTTTCAAACCGATTCCTCAGCAGAAGTTTTGTGCTGAATGAATACATTTGCGTATGAAATATTTATGGGTTATTCCATTTCTACTAGTATCTATGTTTTCTTGTAAAAACAAGCCAGCTACAAGTAGTGCAAAGGCAGCAACAGATAGCAGCAAGTTTTATCCTTTAGCAGACTTTATTCAGGAACAGATAGCTTATGTAGACCTCAGAAATTTTGAGATTTTTCAAAAGCACCAAACTGCCACAAAAACGGATTCTAGTATCATTAGTAAAGAGCAATTCAAACAACTGGCGGCTTCCTTCTTATCCTTAGATATTAGCAAACCAGACAAAAAACAATCCTATACGGAAACGGTTTTCCAAGATCTGAGTACAGCAAGTTACACGCTCAACTATAAAGCTAGTCAAGCTAGTGATCTGGTTAAAAACATGGATATTTTG
>CAIZMD010000453.1 GCA_903933995.1 uncultured Bacteroidota bacterium | reverse complement strand
TTTTGATACTAGCTGCGCCTGTGACTCAGATAGTGAGCACCCTCTTTGCGTTCATAAAAGTGTGGTTTTGTTGCAATTGTTGCAGCAATATGGCGCCAATTATTTTGATAGCATTAGAAATTGGGACAAGGAAAAAAATAAATTATTGGCCTTATATGGCTATTCGCTGAGCGATGACTTAAAGGGCAAATTTGAATTTACCTATACGGACAACAAACCTTTCTTGAGGGTATTGGACACCAGTATCAAAAGAGTATCTACCCTACCTGGATCTGATACCAGACCTAGACCCCAAGTTGAAAACAATTTGGAAAAAACCTTGGAACAAGCGGTTCCTGAAAAAAGGGTGGAATTGAAAATGGGTGTTGTAATCACCAACAGTGACCAAGGCTATCCCTATATTTCATTAGAAGCAGTTCAGGGCGAGGCCGATGAAACTCAAACCAAATATGTTTCTAAAACGGTAAAAATAGACCTAGCAAAATTTGTTAACACAGAAGTGTTTAACGAGGATGATAAAATGCTCTTGCAGCAGTTGCGCAAACTTATGCAAGGAGAAGTGAATAGGTATTTAAATAGAAATTCTCCTTTTAGTGGCATTTGGGAAAATATTATACAACAACACAGTGACGAATTACCAGAAGAAACCAGGCATTTGATTAATGAATACTTGCATCCCAAGTTCAAAAAATTATTTGAAGAGCTGAGTCAATCAAAATTCGTTTTTTACCTGCCTGCCAAAAAACCTTTTACAACTGCCAATCTGGTATCAGCAGAAATTAGCCAAGAATTTATTAGTCCAGAATTTGAAGTTGGATACGCCAATGGCTTTTATACAGTTGACTGTAGAATTAAATTACCATTGGCCGATTTAAATATTGCAGAAAACGAATCTGAATCAGCCCTTTTATTTCAATACCATAACCAGTTTTACACTTGGAAGCGGGCAGAAGACATTATGCAAGTAGAACGATTTTTACCCAATGGTAAAATTCAAATACCCGCAGCGGAATGGGGAGTACAATTGCAGCAATTCCTGATGCCCCTTTCAAAGGAATACCATGTACATTTTACCAATGTTCAGAAAGAAGAGGTAAAAGACATTAAACCTGATTGGAAAATACTACTAAAAGAAAAAGGCGATTATCTTTTATTTCAACCCGTATTCATTTACAGAGGCTATGAAGTAAAGCAAACTGATAAAGAAAAAATCATTCTTCCAGAAGCAGATAGGTTATTGATCATACAAAGGAATCTGGTTTTGGAAAGAGAGATGATGCAACGGATTGAATCTTTGCATTCTCAATTTATACATCCTTCTGAAAGCAATACACTTGCGCTAAAGGGTACCGATGTTTTAAAGAATAACTGGTTTTTCTTATTCATAGATGCTGCCAAAGACATGAATATTCCTGTTCATGGTTTTGAAGCATTGAAAAATTTCCGGTTTAACACTGCCAAGCCAAGTACCCAGATCTTTATTAGTAGCAATACAGATTGGTTTGACGCCAAAGTGCAGATTAATTTTGGCGAACAACGCGTTACCGTAGAAGACGTTAAAAAAGCACTTGCCAATAAACAACAGTTTGTACAGCTTGGTGATGGAACACTAGGTATCTTACCCGAAGAATGGATCAAGAAATACAGTTTGCTATTCCGCGTGGGCGATGGCAAGCAGGGAAGCATGAAGCTGAGCAAGTACCATTTTAGTGTAATAGAAGAACTCTATTTACAAAGAGATGAAGAAGAGCTTTTTTTCCAATTAGAAGAGAAATACGAAAGACTAAAAGAGAACCACCAGATCAAAGCCATTCCAGCACCTGCCCATTTACAGGCAGTGTTGCGTCCTTATCAAGAAAGTGGTTTCCAATGGTTGAACTATCTACGTGAAGTGCAATGGGGCGGCATATTAGCCGATGACATGGGTCTTGGTAAAACCATACAAGCCTTAAGTTTTCTGCACCATTTAAAATCAGAAAATGGCACATTAAAGGCATTAGTAGTTTGCCCTACTACCTTGATGTATAACTGGCAAAATGAGATTCGAAAATTCACGCCCAACCTGACTTTCTATATGCACCATGGTGGTACTAGAACTAGGGGCAGTCTCTCAGATGCCGGCATTGATGTAATCATCACCACTTATGGAACACTCAGAAGCGATATCAAACAATTTGTAGATGTGGCTTTTGATTATGTGATTTTGGATGAGAGTCAGGCCATCAAAAACCCTTCAAGCAAAGTAACCAAGGCAGCAGGATTATTGCGTGCAAAAAATAGGTTGTGCTTGAGTGGTACGCCATTACAGAATAACACATTTGACATATTTGCTCAGATGAATTTCTTAAACCCAGGCATGCTGGGAAGTGTAGAATTCTTCAAGCACGAATTTTCCATGCCTATTGACAAATTTGGAGAGAAGGAACAGAAAGACCATCTTAGAAAACTACTCTACCCCTTTATTCTAAGAAGAACCAAGGAACAGGTAGCCAAGGACTTACCAGAAAAACAAGAAATGGTCTTGTTCTGTGAAATGGGTGATGAACAAAGAAAAATTTATGACG